>NZ_LYSP01000008.1:0-147074 GCF_001728945.1 Pseudomonas sp. ENNP23 | reverse complement strand
GGGCGGCCTGGAGGCCGGTGGCGGCGAGGGTGCCGACCAGGGCGAGCGCGAGGACGCTCAGGCGGTGCAGGGGGGGCATGGGCAAGTCCTTTTGATGACTGGACAGGGCGTCCAGCCCCGAAGGTGACCAGTCAAACAGCATCCTCGCGCTGTTGCCAGTCTGTGGCTCCATTCCGTGAACGGCTTCCGCTGCTGAGGAATTGGCTTCGCAGGCATCAGGCACGGCCTGACAGATTGCCTTTTGTTATCGCTGATGCGCCTGTAGGGCCATTCACTATGGGTAGCGGGTGCGGGCTATCCGCATCTCTTCTTGCGGCAGTCCAGAGGGGGCCCCTGGGGTATGAACCGGCCTTCCCGTTTCGAGGAGGGCCGGCTTGTTGTGGCATCAGTCAGCCAGGTTCTGCGCCTCCCGCTCGCGGTTGCGGGGCTTGGGGGCGAAGCGGGCGGCCAGGCGCATGGAGGTGGTGACCAGGCGCTGGTAGAGGGTCGGCAGCAGGCGCTGCATGCCGTCCAGGGCCCAGGCATCGGCGCCGATGAGGATGCGTCGGCTGTCGCGCAGCACGCCGCGCAGAATCACCGAGGCGGCCTTGTCGGGGGTAGTGCGCAGCAGTTGGTCGTTGAACTGCTTGCGGGCCTGGTCGGCCTCCTGGCCGGTGACCCGGGCGAGGCTGGCATTCATGCGTGCGGTCTTGGCGATGTTGGTCTTGATGCCGCCGGGGTGCACGCAGCTGGCGGAGACGCCGCAGCCTTCCATGTCCAGCTCCTGGCGCAGGGCTTCGGTGAAGCCGCGCACGGCGAACTTGGTGGCGTTGTAGGCGCTCATGCCCGGCTGGGCGAACAGGCCGAACACGCTGGAGACGTTGACCACGTGGCCTTCGCCGGTGGCCTTGATGTGCGGCAGGAAGGCCTTGGTGCCGTGCATCACGCCCCAGAAGTTGATGTTCATGATCCATTCGTACTCGGCGTAGTCGCTGCCTTCGACGGTGCCGGCGTGGGCGACGCCGGCGTTGTTGAAGATGAGGTTGACGCGGCCGTGGTCGAGCACCACCTGGTCGGCCCAGGCATGCATGGCTTCGCGGTCAGCGACGTTGACCGGGGTGTGGGTGACCGTGACGCCGAGCTTGCGGGCCTGCTCGGCGGTTTCCGCCAGGCCTTCGACATTCACGTCAGACAGGGCCAGGTGGCAGCCCTGGCGGGCGAGGGCGTAGGCCAGGGCGCGGCCGATGCCGGAGCCGGCGCCGGTGATGGCGGCCACTTTGTTCTCGAAGGACTTCATGCGGTCACCTCCTGCGGGGCGGCGTTCTGGAAGGCCAGGGGCCCCTGGCCGGCGTGGACCGGCTGCTGCCGGCTGAAGTGGTAGGCGGCGGGGTCGAAGTTGCGGGTCAGCAGGCGGAAGCGCCAGGTGAAGCCGGGCCAGACGGTGCAGTTGCGGCCGCTGACCGGGTGGATGTACCAGCTCATGCAGCCGCCGGCGTTCCACACGGTGTTGCCGAGGCTGCCCTGGAGCTTGCCGTTGAAGCGGTCCTGGACGTCACGCTTGACCTCCAGGCTCTGCAGGTGGCGGGTCTTGAGCAGGTCGAGGGCGCCGAGCACGTAGTGAATCTGCGATTCGATCATGTAGACCATGGAGTTGTGGCCGAGGCCGGTGTTGGGACCCATGAGGAAGAACAGGTTGGGGAAGCCGGCGGTGAGGGTGCCCTTGTAGGCCTCCGGACCTTGCGGCCAGGTGTCGAGCAGGTCGACGCCGCCCCGGCCGAACACCACGCCGCGTGGCAGCGGATCGCTGGGGGTGAAGCCGGTGCCGTAGATGATGGCGTCCACGGTGCGTTCCTGGCCGTCACGGGTGACGATGCTGTTGGCGCGGATCTCCTGGATGCCGTCGGTGATGACGTCGACGTTCGGCTGGTTGAGGGCCGGGTAGTAGTCATTGGAGATGAGCACGCGCTTGCAGCCCATGGTGTAGTCGGGCGTGACTTTGGCGCGCAGGGCGGGGTCGTTGATCTTGCGCTTGATGTAGTGCTTGGCATACAGCTCGGCGAGCTTCATCACCTTGGGGGTCATGGCGAAGCCGACCACGCGGCTTTCCAGCACGGTGTAGATGAGGCCGCGCCAGAGCTTCTGCGCAAGCGGGAAGCTGCGGAAGCGGTTGCGCTCGCGTTCGCTGATGGCGCGGTCCGGCTTGGGCATTACCCAGGGGGCGGTGCGCTGGTAGAGGTCGAGGTGGGCGACCTGCTTCTGGATCTGCGGGACGAACTGGATGGCGGAGGCGCCGGTACCGATCACGGCGACGCGCTTGCCGGTGAGGTCGTAGTCGTGGTCCCACTGCTGGGAGTGGAAGCTCTTGCCGGTGAAGTTCTCCATGCCCGGCAGGTGGGGGATGGAGGGGGTGGACAGGGCGCCCATGCCGGACACCACGAATTGGGCGGTGTAGTGGTTGCCGGCGGCGTCTTCGATCTGCCAGATCTCCTGCTCGTCACTCCAGGCCAGGCGCTTGATCTCTGTTTCCAACAGGGTCTTGTCCTGCAGGCGGTACTTCTCCCAGCAGCGTTCCAGGTAGGCCTTGATCTCGCCCTGCTTGGCGAACATGCGCGTCCATTCCGGGTTCGGCTCGAAGGAGAAGGAATAGAGGTGGGATTGCACGTCGCAACCGCAGCCCGGGTAGTTGTTGACCCGCCAGGTGCCGCCGACGCCGGCCTCTTTCTCGAACACGAGGAAGTCGTTTTCGCCGGTCTGCTTGAGGCGGATGGCCATGCCGAGGCCGGAGAAGCCGGAGCCGATGATGGCGATCTTGCAGTGGCGGGCAGGGGGTGTGGGCGTGGCGGGCGCGTTCATGGAGAGGCTCCTGTTATGATTGTTTTCGCGTATACATCTGTATACCAATGTAGACATCTGTATACTCGCCAGCAAGCCATTCCCGGACAACCAACCTAAGGTAGGGCCAGACATGGATTCAGTGGTCGATGAGGAGCAGATGGCTCCGGATCGCACCCCTCCCGCCCCCGGCAAGCGCCTGCTGATGGAGGCGGCGCTGCGGCTGTCGTCCCAGAGCCGCAGCTTGAGCAGCCTGGGTCTGCGCGAATTGGCGCGCGAGGCGGGGCTCAACCCTAACACCTTCTATCGCCACTTCAGGGACGTGGATGACCTGGGGTTGGCGATCATCCGCAGCATTTCCAGCGAGCTGCGCCAACCCCTGCGCGACCTGCGCCGTGAGGCGGCGGAGCGGGCGGTGCAGGCGAGCGGGTCGGCGTCGCCACAGGTGCTGGGCATCGACCTGGGGCGCGGACGGCGGGTCTGCCATGAGACGGTGGATCTGTTCTTCGACTTCGTGGCGGGGCATGCTGAGGCCTTCATCATCGGTGTGCGTGAACTGCACGGTGCTTCACCGGTGATGCGCGAGGCGCTGCGACAGGTGATGGACGAGTTCGCCGAGGACATGGCCGAGGACATCATCGAGTTCCGCCTGCTGCCAGCCCAGGTGAGTGAGGCGGTGGTGCGGCGGGTGTCCAGCCTGATCAGCCGCAACCTGTTCCAGATGTCCCTGGACTTCATCGGCGAGCCCGAGCGCCAGGCTGAGATCCGCCAGGAGGCGGAGGAGCAGGTCCTCTACCTGTTCACCGGTGCGGCGGTGCTGCAGAGCCTGGAGGCGATGGGGCTCTGAGTCGCTCGCGCTGAAACGGAAAAGCCCGGCGATATGCCGGGCTTTCTCATGGAGGCGGTGGCTCAGCCGGTGAAGCCGAGGCGTTCCTTCCAGCGGCGTTCCAGGGCCTTGGTTTCGTGGTCGAAGGGGTGGAAGCCGGGGCGGTAGTAGTCCAGGTACGGCTTGATCATGCGCGGGAAGTAGCCGGTTCGCGGGCCGAACAGGGTCTTCAGGCCACGGGCCCAGCTGCGCAGGTTGAACAGTTGGCCGTCCTTGCGCAGCAGGTGCAGTTGGAAGGCGCCGATCACGCCGATGAACATCACGCTGGTGAGTGCCATGGTGATGACGCGCTCGAAGTAGCCGCCACCGACCGCCATGTAGGCGTCGTAGCAAACGGCTTTGTGCTCGTTCTCCTCGACGGCGTGCCACATCCACAGTTGGTACATCTTCGGGTCGTCCATCTGGGTGCTGAGGTCTTCGCGGCGCAGCAGTTGCTCGGCCATGGTGGCGGTGAAGTGTTCCAGGGCGCAGGTCGCTGCCAGGCGCTGGCGCTTGGTGGTGAAGCGGGTGACCCACTCGAGCAGCACCTTGATGCGCAGCTCCAGACGTTCCAGGTCGATGCCGTGTTCGGCGGCGTAGTCGTTGTAGGTGGCATGTTCCTTGGAGTGCATGGCCTCCTGGCCGATGAAGGCGCTGATGTCCTTCTGCAGTTGCGGGTCGCTGATCTGGTCACGGACGGCGCGGACGCTGTCGACGAAGAACTTCTCACCATAGGGGAACAGCGAGGACAGGTTGTTCATGAAGTGGCTCATGAAGGGGTCACCGCTCCACCAGTACTTCTGGGTCCTGGCGAAGCTGAAGTCCATGCGGCGGACGGGGAAGTTGGCCTTGGGCAGGTTGGCGGTTGTGGTGGTCATGCGTGGGTCCTCTCGATTGGGAGCCGTCCCATGTTGTTGTCTGGCTTTGGATGACACGTTCAACTGTGTCATTGATCGATGTAACTGTTGAGGATTAACGCAGGTTTGCCCGCTGGCGCGGACCAACTTTCGGCGGGTCGTGATGGGAAGGGTGCGGGGAGGAGGTGCGGAGATAAGGAAGACGGGCCGCGAGTGCGGCCCGGGGGGAACGATTACTTCTCGTCGAGGCGGAACGCCGTGAGAGCGAAGGTGGGGATGCCGGCGTCCTGCAGGCGCTCGGAGCCGCCGAGCTCCGGCAGGTCGATGATGGCGGCGGCTTCGACCACCCGGGCGCCCATACGGCGTACCAGGCTGGCGGCGGCGAGCAGGGTGCCGCCGGTGGCGATCAGGTCATCGAAGATCAGGACCTTGTCGCCGTCGCACAGGCTGTCGGCGTGCACTTCGAGGAAGGCTTCGCCGTACTCGGTCTGGTAGCCCTCGGCAAGCACGTCAGCCGGCAGCTTGCCCTGCTTGCGGAACAGCACCAGGGGTTTGTTCAGGGCGTAGGCGACGATCGAGCCGATCAGGAAGCCCCGGGCGTCCATGGCGCCGATGTGGCTGAAGTCCGCTTCCACGTAGCGCTGGACGAAGCTGTCCACTACCAGGCGCAGTCCCCGTGGGGACTGGAAGAGCGGGGTGATGTCGCGGAACACCACACCGGCCTTGGGGAAATCCACCACGGGACGGATCAGGGTCTTGATATCGAGGGCGTCGAAGTTCATCGCAACAGCCTGCTGGGAGAGGGGAGAAAACGTGCCGGCGGAAGCCGGCACGGTGGATCAGCCTTCGATGCTGCCGCCAGCGAGGGCGCAGAGTTCGATGGGGTCGAGGATGTGGACTTCCTTGCCTTCGGCGGCTATCAGGTTGCCCTGCTGGAAGCGGGTGAACACGCGGGAGACGGTCTCAACCGCCAGGCCGAGGTAGTTGCCGATCTCATTGCGCGACATGGCCAGGCGGAACTGGTTGGCCGAGAAGCCACGGGCGCGGAAGCGGGCGGACAGGTTGACCAGGAAGGTGGCGATGCGCTCGTCGGCGGTCTTCTTGGAGAGCAGCAGCATCATCTGCTGGTCGTCACGGATCTCGCGGCTCATCACACGCATCAGCTGGCGGCGCAGTTGTGGCAACTGGACGGACAGCTCATCCAGGCGCTCGAAGGGGATTTCGCAGACCGAGGTGGTTTCCAGCGCCTGGGCGGAAACCGGGTACAGCTCGGTGTCCATGCCGGACAGGCCGACCAGTTCGCTGGGCAGGTGGAAGCCGGTGATCTGCTCCTCGCCCGAGTCGGTCAGGCCGAAGGTCTTCAGGGCGCCGGAGCGCACGGCAAATACCGATTCGAAGGTGTCGCCCTGGCGGAACAGGAAGTCGCCTTTCTTCAGGGGGCGGCCACGCTTGACGATCTCGTCGAGCGAATCCATGTCCTCCATGTTCAGCGAAAGGGGCAGGCACAGGGCGGCTAGGCTGCAGTCCTTGCAGTGGGCCTGGGGCAGGTTGCGCGCCTTGATGATCTCGGACATCCAGGTTTCCTTCATGGCAAACACGTAGAAGGCGTAAGGGTAACGCAGGCTGGGGGGGGAGGGCTAGAAAAAGGCCATCGCAAACGTTGCTCAAGTTGGCGCCGGAACGGCCGAAAACCTGGCGTGAGTCCAAGGGAGCAAGTGTGATGAGGATCGACATCTCCGGTTGGCCATTTTCCAGCCAGCACACGGCGACGCTTCGGGGCGCCAAGGCCGAGGGTGTGAAGGATGCGGCACAGGAGGATGAGACCAAGACCGCCAAGGGCGCGTCCATTTCCGAACAACCAGGTGTGAAGGTGAGCCTTTCCAGGGAGGGGGTGGCCCGCTCCGAGGGGACGGGCAAGGACGATGACATCGATGAGAGCGGACTGCCGGATGCCATCAAGCAGATCCTCAAAATGATCCGCCGCTTGCGGGAGCAGGTGGAGGAGAAGAAGAAGGAGCTTCAGGAGGTGGCGATGGACGGCAGCCTGGATGAGGAAACCCGCAAGCTGCGCCAGCAGCAGTTGCAGGGGGAGCTGGCCAGCCTGAACTCAGCGCTGACTACGGCCCTTGTCAACCTGCGCAAGGCGATGAAGGAGTCGAAGCTCAGTGATGAGCAATCGATCAAGGCAATGAGCCTGGCCATGAAGTGAGCGAAAGGCCCGCCCCGTTCGGGGCGGGTTTTTCAGATCACCCGGGAGAAGCGCTGGGTGGTTTCCGGCGTGAGGTAGTGATCGAACAGCATGCACACCGAGCGTACCAGCAGTCGGCCGGTGGGCTGGATGTCGATGCGGCGGTCGGTGAGGCTGATCAGCCCGTCCCGCGCCATGGCTTCGAGCTGGGGCCACACGGCGTCGAAGTATCCCCTGAACTCGATGTTGAAGCGCGACTCGATGGCTTCGAAGTCCAATTCGAACTCGCAGATCAGCTGCTGGATCACCGCGCGGCGGATGCGGTCGTCCTCATTGCAGGACAGGCCTCGACGGGTTGCCAGTTGATCGGTGCCGAGGGTTTCCTGGTAGGTGTTGAGGTTGCTGTCGTTCTGGCAGTACAAGTCGCCGACCTGGCTGATGGCGGAGACGCCCAGGCCGATCAGGTCGCAGTGCCCATGGGTGGTGTAGCCCTGGAAGTTACGTTGCAGGCGACCGTCCTCCTGGGCGATGGAGAGCTCGTCGTCGGGCAGGGCGAAGTGGTCCATGCCGATATAGCGGTAGCCGGCCCGGGTCAGTTGCTCGATGCTGCCCTGGAGCATTTCCAGCTTGTGGGCCGGGCTGGGCAGCTCTTCGCTGCGGATGCGCCGCTGGGGCATGAAGCGTTCCGGCAGGTGGGCGTAGTTGAAGACCGAGAGGCGGTCGGGTTGTAGTGCGATCACCTCTGCGACGGTACGGGCGAAGCTCTCCGGAGTCTGTCGCGGCAGGCCGTAGATCAGGTCGATGTTCACCGAGCGGAACTGCAGGGTCCGGGCCGCTTCGATGATGCCGCGCGTCTCGGACAGGCTCTGCAGGCGATTCACCGCGAGTTGCACGGATGGATCGAGGTCCTGCACGCCCAGGCTGACGCGGTTGAAGCCCAGCTCACGTAGCAGGCCCATGGTGGACCAGTCCGCTTCGCGTGGGTCGATCTCGATGCCGTAGTCGCCCGAGTCGTCGTCCAGCAGGTTGAAGTGCTTGCGCAGGTGGCCCATCAGGCGGCGCAGCTCGTCATGACTGAGGAAGGTGGGGGTGCCGCCGCCGAAGTGCAACTGCTCCACCCGCTGCTGCGGATCGAGGTGGCAGGCGATGAGTTCGATCTCGCGCTCGAGCTTCTCCAGGTAGGGGAGGGCTCGGCCACGGTCCTTGGTGATGACTTTGTTGCAGGCGCAGTAGTAGCAGATGTTCGCGCAGAAAGGGACGTGGACGTAGAGCGACAGCGGGCGCTGTGCCTTGCGGCTGTCGCGCAGGGCGTGCAGCAGGTCGAAGGAGCCGATGCGATCGTTGAATTGCACGGCGGTGGGGTAGGAGGTGTAGCGGGGGCCTGCCGCGTCGTAGCGGCGGATCAGGCCGGAGTCCCAGCGGATATCGTCGAGCATGCGGGCAATCCAGGATCAGCAGTCAGTGGCGCGAGTCTAGGTGCCGCCCGGCCATGGCTTGTTGATCTGAGTCATGCTGTCGCAGAGCCCCGCCGCATGCGGTTGAGCGGTCTTTCGGGGCGTTCAGTGCCCCATCAGCCAGTGCTGGTGCGGGCCGGGAAGCGTCCAGATACCGAACAGCATCACCAGCACACCGCCTGTGATGCGGACGCCGCGCTTGCGCAGCAGGGCGGTCAGGCGTTCGGCGGCGAGGCCGGTGGCCAGCAGCACCGGCCAGGTGCCGAGGCCGAAGGCAAGCATGAGCAGGGCGCTGTCGCCGGCCGACCCCTGGCTCGCGGACCAGAGCAGCGTGCTGTAGACCAGGCCGCACGGCAGCCACCCCCAGAGCGCGCCGAGCAACAGGGCGCGAGGCACGGTGGAGACTGGTAGCAGGCGGCTCGCCACCGGCTGGATATGGCGCCAGAGGCCGAGCCCAAGGGCTTCGATGCGGGTCAGGCCGCTCCACCAGCCGGCGAGGTAGAGGCCCATGCACACCAGCAGCAGGCCTGCCACCACGCGCATTGCCGTTGCCGCCGGGCTGTTGGCCACGGCCCAGCCGGCCAGGCCAATGAGCAGACCGGCCGTGGCGTAGCTGAGGATGCGTCCGAGGTTGTAGGCCAGCAGCAGGCGCAAGCGGCGGGCACGTTGTTCTGGTGGGATGGCCAGGGTCAGGGCGCCCATCAGGCCGCCGCACATGCCGATGCAGTGACCACCGCCCAGTAGGCCGAGGATCAGTGCCGACACCAGTTGCGGGGCAAGGTCAGGCACCGTCGCGGTCCTTGTCCTGCTCGTCGTTCTCGGCCTCGTCCGCCTCGGCGATGCCGGCTTTGTGGCCTGGGTCTTCATCGTCGAAGAGGATGCTGTGGGCGGGGCCGTCGAGGTCGTCGTACTGGCCACTGTCCACTGCCCAGAAGAACAGCCAGATGGCGAAGCCTACCAGGCCGATGGCGACGGGAATGAGGATGTAGAGCGCAGGCATCGGGAGTCTCGTTGTCAGGGCTGGGCGGAGGATGCCGGGCTGGCCGCTAGGTGCGCGCCAGCCGAAGGGCGTTGACCACCACCAGCAGTGAGCTGACCGACATGCCGAAGGCTGCCCAGAGCGGAGTGACCCAGCCCAGGGCAGCGAACGGCAGAACGCTGCCATTGTACAGCGTCGCCCAGGCCAGGTTCTGGATGATGATGCGGCGGGTGCGCGAGGCGACCGACAGCGCCTGGACCAGGCTTTCCAGTCGGTTCGAGAGCAGCACTGCGTCGGCGCTGGTCTTGGCCAGGTCGGTGGCGCTGCCCATGGCTACGCTGATATCAGCGCAGGCCAGAACTGGGACGTCGTTGACGCCGTCGCCCAGCATCAGCACACGCCGGCCTTGCTGGTGAAGCTCCCGCAGAACGTCCAGCTTGGCGTCGGGGCTGAGACCGCCACGGGCGTCGTCGATACCAAGCTGGCGGGCGATCTCGCCGACCATCGGCGAGCTGTCGCCGGACAGCAGCATGATCCGCCAGCCTCTGGCCCTGCAGGCCTCCACCAGCAGCGGGGCGTCTTCGCGCAGACGATCGCCGAGCACCAGCCAGGCCAGCGGCCCGTTGTCATCGCCCAGCAGCAGCCATTGGCCCTGCTGACCTGGAATGGCGGGTGCTGTCCAGCTACCGAGTTCGGCAACGAAGTCGGCCTGGCCAATGCGTAGACGGCGCCCTTCGACGAGGCCCTCAAGCCCTTTGCCGGGGATGCTGCGCACCTCGTCGGCGGCCACCGGCGCACGGCCGAAGGCACGGGCAATGGGGTGTTCGGAGCGGTTTTCGAGTGCAGCGGCCAGGGCCAGGCAGGCGTCGCCGTCCAGGCTCGCGAGGGGGTGGATGGCGCTGAGGGTCAGCCGGCCCTCGGTGAGGGTGCCGGTCTTGTCGAAGATCACCGTGTCGATGTGGTTCAGCCCTTCCAGCACATGCCCCCGGGTCAGCAGGAGCCCGAGCTTGTGCAGACTGCCAGTGGCGGTGGTGAGGGCGGTGGGGGTCGCGAGGGCCAGTGCGCAGGGGCAGGTGGCGACCAGCAGCGACAGCACGACCCAGAAGGCGCGGGAGGCGTCGATTTCCCACCAGATCAGCCCGACCACGGCGGCCGCCAGCAGGACGAAGATGAGGAACCACTGGGCGACCTTGTCCGCCAGTTCGGCGAGGCGCGGCTTGTCGGCCTGGGCGCGTTCCAGCAGGCGCACGATGGCGGACAGCCGGGTCTTGTCGCCCAGGGCCTGTACTTCGAGGGTCAGTGGCCCTTCGACGTTGAGCGTGCCGGCGGTGACGGCATCGCCCGGGTTGCGCGGCAGGGGCAGGTATTCGCCGGTGAGCAGGGACTCGTCGACGCTGGAGCGGCCTTCAAGGATCACGCCGTCGGCTGGCAGCAGGGCGCCTGGCGGTACCAGGACGCGGTCGCCCAGCTTCAGCTCGTCGAGGAGGATACGCTGGCCTTGCCCGGCGTCATCCAGGCGCAGGCAGGAGGCGGGCAGCAGGTTGACCAGTTGGGCGGTGGCAGCGGCAGTCCGCTCCCGGGCACGGCGTTCGAGGTAGCGGCCGGCCAGCAGGAAGAGGGCGAACATGCCCACGGCGTCGTAGTACAGCTCGCCCGTACCGGTGACTGTCGACCAAATGCCTGCCACGTAGGCACCGCCGATGGCCAGGGACACGGAGACGTCCATGCTCAGGTGGCGGGTGCGCAGGTCCCTCAGGGCGCCGCGGAAGAACTGGCCGCAGCAATAGAAGACGATGGGCGTAGTGAGGAACAGACTGACCCAGCGCAGAATCTTGTCCAGCTCCGGCGTCAGATCGATGTTGAATTCGGGCCAGGTGGCCATCGCGGCCATCATCACCTGCATCCACAGCAGGCCGGCGACACCCAGTTGGCGCATGGCGCGGCGGTTCTCGGCGGCCAGTCGCTCGGCGGCTTCGTCGGCCTTGTAGGGGTGGCCGGCATAGCCGATACGGCGCAGTTCCTTGAGCAGGCCGCTGAGGGGGATCTGGCTATCGGCCCAGCGTACCTGGAGCCGGTGGTTGGACAGGTTGAGTCGCGCCTCGGCAACACCTGGCAGGCCGCGCAGGTGCTTCTCGATCAGCCAGCCGCAGGCTGCGCAACTGATGCCTTCGATGAGAAGGCTGGTTTCGCTGAGTTCGCCTTCGTGCTGGACGAAGGGCCGCTGGACATCTGCGCGGTCAAACAGCGCCAGTTCGTCCGGCAGGGCGCCGGGAAGGGCGTCGGGGTTGGCGGCGGTCTCGCTGCGATGGCGGTAGTAGCTTTCCAGTCCACCGGCGACGATGGCTTCGGCTACGGCCTGGCAGCCCGGACAGCACATGGCCCTCGTCTCTCCAAGCACGAGGGCCTCGTAAGGGCTGCCGGCAGGAACCGGCAAGCCGCAGTGGTAGCAGTTGAGTGGGGCGGGCATGGGCAGGGCTTATTCGCCGAGCTGGGTTACGCCACCCGCCTCAAGGTTTTCCTCTTCGAAGAGGCGCCAGTCCTGGCCGTTTTCCTGGCCGATCAGCTCGACGAAGCGGCGTCCTCCGACGCCATCTTCCAGGTGCCCGACGTAGAGACCGGATGCCTTGGGCTGGAGCACGACACGGCGATCCTTCTCCGGCTGGGTAGGGGAGAGGAGGCTGAGCACCAGATGCTGGGGCTGGCTCTTGCCGTCGAGACGGATCTCGACCTCGCCGCTGCCATTGTCGAAGCGGACCTCTGCACGCATGCCCAGGCTTTGGGCCAGGTTCTCGCGCTCCAGGGAGGTGTTGATGCCCTTGCCGACCTCGTAGTAGTTGTCCGCCACCAGGCTCGGTGGGTTCTTGATGGCGACTACCAGCATGGTGGTCCCCAGCACGACGGAGGTGCCGAGGATGCCGAGGATGAACCACGGCCAGGGTTGCTTGTACCAGGGGCTTGGGGCTTCGGACTGCATGCTATTCCCGTTCTAGCGGACGCTGGGGCCGATGAAGCGGCTGTCGGCGTCGTTCTCGATACTGGCGTCATCTGCCGCGTGGACACGGAAGATGATGGTGTTGGTGCTGGACGGCAGCTTCTCCGGGTCGATGGACAGTTCCACCGGTACGGACAGCACTTCGCCTGCCTCGGCACGCACCTCGCGCTTGCCCTCCCAGACCAGGCCATCGAGGCCGTCGGCTTCAAGAACGAAGTCGATGTCCTTCTGAGCCTTGTTCATGATCTTCAAGGTATAGACGTTCTCGATGCGGCCTTGCTCGTTTTCGCGGTAGAGCACCCGATCCTTGATGACGTCCAGCTCCACCAGGGAGCGGGCGCTGACGGCATAGCCGAACAGGCTGATCATCGCGACGAGGGCGGCAGCGTAACCGATCAGGCGGGGACGCAATAGGTGCGTCTGCTGGCCGTTCAGATTGTGTTCAGTGGTGTAGCTGATCAGCCCCTTGGGATAGTTCATCTTCTCCATGATGCTGTCGCAGGCGTCGATGCAGGCAGCGCAGCCGATGCATTCGATCTGCAGGCCATCACGGATATCGATGCCGGTGGGGCAGACCTGGACGCACATGGTGCAGTCGATGCAATCACCCAGGCCCTGGGCCTTGTAGTCGACATTCTTCTTGCGCGGGCCGCGGGATTCGCCGCGACGTGGATCGTAGGAGACGATCAGGGTGTCCTTGTCGAACATCACGCTCTGGAAGCGAGCATAGGGGCACATGTAGATGCACACCTGCTCGCGCAGCCAGCCGGCATTGCCGTAGGTGGCCAAGGTGAAGAAGCCGACCCAGAAGTAGGCCCAGCCGTCCGCGTTGCCGGTGAAGAGATCTGTCATCAGGTCGCGGATGGGGGTGAAGTAGCCGACGAAGGTCAGGCCGGTGACGAAGCCGATCAGCAGCCAGAGGCTGTGCTTGGCCGACTTGCGAAGAAATTTGTTGGCGCTGGCGGGAGCCTTGTCGAGCTTCATGCGTTGGTTGCGGTCACCCTCGGTAACTTTCTCGCACCACATGAAAATCCAGGTCCACACGCTCTGCGGGCAGGTGTAGCCACACCAGACGCGGCCGGCGAACACCGTGATGAAGAACAGGCCGAAGGCGCAGATGATCAGCAGCCACGAAAGAAGGACGAAGTCCTGAGGCCAGAAGGTGGCGCCGAAGATGTAGAACTTGCGTTCCGGCAGGTTCCACCAGACGGCCTGGCGGTCATTCCAGGTCAGCCAGACGGTGCCGAAATAGAGCAGGAAGAGGAATGCGCCTCCTGCCATCCGCAGGTTGCGGAAGAGGCCGGTGAAGGCTCGGGTGTAGATTTTTTCGCGGCTGGCGTAGAGGTCGGTGCTTTGACCGCCTTTTGCCGGGGGAGGGGTAATGTTCTGGACGGGGATCTGTTCGCTCATCTATCTCGTACCACGGCTGTTTGGCTTGCCCCGATCAGTGCTTGCCGAACGGGATCTTAGTGCCACGACACATATGGTACGCCTGATAGCTGCCCGCCATGTGCGACAGTGCGTCGCGCATGGCGGGCATTAGGTGCTGCTTATTTGCCTTCGGCTTCGGTCGCGCCCTTGTGGGAGAGACTGTATACGTAGGCGGCCAGCAGGTGGACCTTGTCGTTACCCAGGTGTTCTTCCTGGGCCGGCATCATGCCCTGGCGACCATAGCGGATGGTCTGCTGCAGTTGGGCAAAGCTGCTGCCGTAGATGAACGCGTTGGGGTGGGTCAGGTTGGGGGCGCCCATCGCCGGCATGCCCTTGCCTTCCGGACCGTGGCAGGCCACGCAGTTGGCGGCGAAGATGGCTTTGCCGTTTTCCGGGTTGGCGTTGGCGTCCTTCGGCAGGTCGCGTCCATCCAGGGTCTTGCGCACGAACGCAGCGACGTCACGCACGCCTTGCTCGCCGATCACTTCGCCCCACGCGGGCATCACGCCGTGACGACCGCCGAGGATGGTGGCCTTGATGGTTTCGGGCTCGCCGCCCCAGCGCCAGTCGGCGTCGGTCAGGTTCGGGAAGCCGTAGGAGCCCTTGGCGTCGGAGCCGTGGCATACCGAGCAGTTGGAGGCGAAGAGACGGCCGCCCATTTTCAGGGCCTTCTCGTCCTTGGCCACTTCCTCGATGGGCATGGCGGCGTACTTCTTGAACAGTGGGCCGTATTGTTGCTCGGCCTTGTACATTTCCTTTTCCCACTGGTGCACGCCGGTCCAACCGCTCTGGCCGTCGGCAAAAGGCTTGTTTTCAGCGACTTTGTCGTAGCCAGGGAAGAAGCCTTTCCAGTTGCCCATGCCCGGGTAGAGGACAAGGTAGCCGACGGCGAACACCAGGGTGCCGACGAACAGCATGAACCACCACTTGGGCAGCGGGTTGTCGTACTCCTCGATGCCGTCGAAGGCGTGGCCGAGGGTTTCTTCAGTGGTTTCCTGGCGCTGGCCCTTGCGGGTGGCAAAGATCAGCACCGCCAGTGCCACCAGGGTGGCGCTGGTCAGGAGGGTTACGTACCAACTCCAGAACGTGGTCATTCGCTCTTACTCCTAGAAGCTTCGTCGTCGCGCTTGGTGTCCGTCGGCTTGTCGTCGGCGAAGGGCAGGTTGGCAGCTTCGTCGAAGCTGCTCTTGCGCTTGCCGTTGTAGGCCCAGAGGACGACGCCGATGAAGGCGACGAACACCAGGATGGTTCCCAGCCCGCGGAGAGTCTGGATATCCATCGTGCTTACCGTTTGTTCTTGATCGAGGTGCCCAGACCCTGGAGGTACGCCACCAGGGCGTCCATCTCGGTCTTGCCCTTGACCGCGTCACGTGCACCGGCAATGTCATAGTCGGTGTAGGGGACGCCGAGGGTACGAAGCGCTTGCATCTTGGCAGCGGTGTCTTTGCCGTCGAGCTTGTTCTCAACCAGCCAGGGGTAGGAGGGCATCTTTGACTCGGGTACCACGTTGCGCGGGTTGTACAGGTGCGCGCGGTGCCAGTCGTCGGAGTAGCGGCCGCCTACGCGGGCCAGGTCCGGGCCGGTCCGCTTGGAACCCCACAGGAAGGGGTGGTCCCAGACGCTTTCACCGGCAACCGAGTAGTGGCCGTAGCGCTCGGTCTCGGCGCGGAAGGGGCGAACCATCTGCGAGTGGCAGCCAACGCAGCCTTCACGGATGTAGATGTCGCGGCCTTCCAGCTCCAGCGCGGTGCGAGGCTTCATGCCTTCGACCGGGGTGTTGGTCACGTCCTGGAAGAACAGCGGGACGATCTGCACGAGACCGCCGATGCTAACGGCGATCACCATGAACAGTGCCAGCAGACCGACGTTCTTCTCGACTAATTCGTGTTGCTTCATTAGTGAGCTCCTTGCGGAATCTGGGCAGCCGCATCGTACTCGGCCGGCTTGGCGGCGCGCACGGTACGGAAGGTGTTGTAGGCCATCAGCAGCATGCCGGTCACGAAGAAGGCACCGCCGATCATGCGCACCAGGTAGCCCGGATGGCTGGCCTCAAGGGCTTCGACGAAGGAGTAGGTGAGGGTGCCGTCTTCGTTGACTGCGCGCCACATCAGACCCTGGGTGATGCCGTTGACCCACATGGAGGCGATGTACAGAACGGTACCGATGGTGGCCAGCCAGAAATGCGCGTTGATCAGGCCGACGCTGTGCATCTGCTCGCGACCGAACACCTTCGGGATCAGGTGGTACAGCGAACCGATGGAGATCATCGCCACCCAGCCGAGGGCGCCGGCATGTACGTGGCCGATGGTCCAGTCGGTGTAGTGGGAAAGGGCGTTGACGGTCTTGATGGCCATCATCGGGCCTTCAAAGGTGGACATGCCGTAGAAGGCCAGGGAAACCACCAGGAAGCGCAGGATGGGATCGGAGCGCAGCTTATGCCAGGCACCCGACAGGCTCATCATGCCGTTGATCATGCCGCCCCAGCTCGGAGCCAGCAGGATCAGGGACATGGCCATGCCCAGGGACTGAGCCCAGTCCGGCAGCGCGGTGTAGTGCAGGTGGTGCGGACCGGCCCAGATGTACAGGGTGATCAGCGCCCAGAAGTGCACGATGGACAGGCGGTAGGAGTAAATCGGACGCTCGGCCTGCTTCGGAACGAAGTAGTACATCATCCCCAGGAAGCCGGTGGTCAGGAAGAAGCCCACCGCGTTGTGGCCGTACCACCACTGGATCATGGCGTCGGTAGCGCCGGCATACAGTGAGTAGGACTTGGTCAGGGTGACCGGGATTTCCATGCTGTTGACGATGTGCAGCATGGCGGTAACCAGGATGAAGGCCCCGAAGAACCAGTTACCGACATAGATGTGTTTGGTCTTGCGCTTGATCACGGTGCCGAAGAACACGAGCGCGTAGGTGATCCAGACCACCGCCAGCAGGATGTCGATCGGCCACTCCAGCTCGGCGTACTCCTTGGAGGAGGTGTAGCCCAGCGGCAGGGTGATGACCGCCAGCACGATCACCGCTTGCCAACCCCAGAAGGTGAACGCGGCGAGAGTGTCGGAGATCAGGCGAGCCTGGCAGGTGCGCTGTACCACGTAGTAGGACGTGGCGAACAGGGCGCAACCACCGAAGGCGAAGATCACCGCGTTGGTATGCAAGGGGCGCAGACGGCCGAAGCTGGTCCACGGAAGGTTCAGGTTGAGTTCCGGCCACACAAGTTGTGCGGCAATGAACACGCCTAGACCCATCCCAATGACCCCCCAGATCACCGTCATAATGGCGAACTGGCGGACCACCTTATAGTTATAAGCAGTCTGACTGATTGCTGTGCTCATGCTAGGGGTTCCACGGTTAATGGAGTTTTTCGGGACAAAAAAGCGGCGGCAAGTATGGAGAAAGAGGGTATGCAATGCAACGACACATGCCGTCACAAACCCGCTTTCCAAGCCCTCTGGAAAGGGTTTCCAACCTGTTTGCCAGGTGTCCCGACCGTGGTTTCCCAGTGATCGGTTCCAGTGCTTTCGAGAGGGGAAAGTCGCCTCGTGGTTATGCCGGGCGGCGACTACGGACCATATTAGTGCAAGGCCCAACTCGTAAAAGGCTACTGGTCGGAACGGGTGCGACATCGCGTCGCACTATATATAAGGAGGGGTGGACACCTCCCTGTGTCCGGTTTGCCCTTCTTGCGTTGGGCTGCCTTTGCGCGGCTTCCGTCAGGCGCCTTTCGGGCCGGGCGGGGTGGCGACGCCTCCTTGCGTCGCCGGTCTCGGGTTACTCCGCTGCGACCTTGTCACCGTCCTTGCGGGACAGGCTGTACACGTAGGCGGCCAGGATGTGGACCTTGTCCTGGCCCAGGTATTGTTCCTGAGCGGGCATCTGGCCGTTGCGACCGTAGCGGATGGTGTGCTGCAACTGAGCCAGGCTGGAGCCGTAGATCCAGGCAGCGGGCTTGGTCAGGTCCGGAGCGCCCATGGCCGGGGTGCCATGGCCCTCCGGGCCGTGGCAGGCCACGCAGGTGCTGGCGAACAGGGCCTTGCCGGCGGTCACGTCGACCTTGGTGTCTTCCGGCAGCTTCAGACCGGCCAGGTCCTGGCGGACATAGGCGGCTACGTTCTTGACGCCATCCTCACCGAGTACTTCACCCCAGGCCGGCATGGCAGCTATGCGACCGTGGAGAATGGAAGCCTTGATGGTTTCGGCATCGCCGCCCCAGCGCCAGCTGTTGTCGGCCAGGTTCGGGAAGCCGACGGCACCCTTGGCGTCCGAGCCGTGGCAGATGGAGCAGTAGGTGGCGAACAGGCGGCCACCCATCTTCAGGGCCTGCGGGTCCTGGGCAACGGCTTCTATCGGCATTGCCGAATACTTGGCGAAGATCGGGCCGTACATCTCGTTGGCCTTGTCCACCTCGCGCTGCCACTGCTTGTCCTGGGTCCAGCCGCCTTCATAGCCCGGCAGTACGCCCTTCCAGTTGCCCAGGCCCGGGTAGAGCGCCAGGTAGCCGAACGTGAAGATGATGGTGCCGACGAACAGCATGAACCACCACTTGGGCAGCGGGTTGTCGTACTCCTCGATGCCGTCGAAGCTGTGGCCCATGGTCTTGTCGACCGTGCCCTTGGCCTCGCCCTTGCGGGTGGCGAAAACCAGCCAGAGCAGCGCCACCAGGGTGAACAGGGTGAGCAGGGAGATGTACCAGCTCCAGAAAGTGCTCATTCGAATGTGCTCCTAGAATCATTCCGGTCTTGCGGGCTTGGCAGGTCGTCGCCGAAGGGCAGCAGGGCGGCCTGGTCGAAATCGGCCTTGCGGCGCCCGCTGTAGGCCCAGCAGATAACCCCGATCATCGCGACCAGCACCATCAGGGTGCCCAGGCCGCGAAGCGTTCCGATGTCCATGCCTTACCTCTTGTTCTTCAGGCTGGTGCCGAGCACCTGCAGGTAGGCCACCAGTGCGTCCATCTCGGTCTTGCCCTTCACGGCATCGGAGGCACCGGCGATGTCTTCCTCGGTGTAGGGAACGCCCAGCGTGCGCATGGCCGAGAGCTTGGCGGCGGTGTCCTTGCCGTCGAGCTTGTTCTCAACCAGCCAGGGGTAGGCGGGCATCTTCGACTCGGGCACCACGTTGCGCGGGTTGTACAGGTGCGCACGGTGCCAATCGTCGGAGTAGCGACCGCCTACGCGGGCCAGGTCCGGGCCGGTCCGCTTGGAGCCCCACAGGAAGGGGTGGTCCCACACGCTTTCACCGGCAACCGAGTAGTGGCCGTAGCGCTCGGTCTCGGCGCGGAAGGGGCGGACCATCTGCGAGTGGCAGCCGACGCAGCCTTCGCGGATGTAGATGTCGCGGCCTTCCAGCTGCAGGGCGGTGTAGGGCTTCATGCCTTCGACCGGGGTGTTGGTCACGTCCTGGAAGAACAGCGGGACGATCTGAACCAGGCCGCCGATGCTGACGGCCAGGATCATGAACAACGCCATCAGGCCGACGTTCTTCTCGATGACTTCATGCTTTTTCATCTATCGGCTCCTCAGGCGATCTGGGCGATGGCGTCGTACTCGGCCGGCTTGGCCGCCTTGACGGTGCGGTAGGTGTTGTAGGCCATCAGCAGCATGCCGGAGAGGAAGATCGCGCCGCCGATCATGCGCACCACGAAGCCGGGGTGGCTGGCTTCCAGCGCTTCGACGAAGGAGTAGGTGAGGGTGCCGTCCTCGTTGACTGCACGCCACATCAGGCCCTGGGCGATGCCGTTGACCCACATCGAGGCGATGTACAGAACGGTACCGATGGTGGCCAGCCAGAAGTGCGCGTTGATCAGGCCGACGCTGTGCATCTGCTCGCGACCGAACACCTTCGGGATCAGGTGGTACAGCGAGCCGATGGACACCATGGCAACCCAGCCGAGGGCGCCGGCGTGTACGTGGCCGATGGTCCAGTCGGTGTAGTGGGAGAGGGCGTTGACGGTCTTGATGGCCATCATCGGGCCTTCGAAGGTGGACATGCCGTAGAAGGCCAGGGAGACCACCAGGAAGCGCAGGATCGGATCGTCGCGCAGCTTATGCCAGGCGCCCGACAGGGTCATCATGCCGTTGATCATGCCGCCCCAGCTCGGAGCCAGCAGGATCAGGGACATCACCATGCCCAGGGACTGTGCCCAGTCCGGCAGCGCGGTGTAGTGCAGGTGGTGCGGACCGGCCCAGATGTAGACGGCGATCAGTGCCCAGAAGTGCACGATGGACAGGCGATAGGAGTAGACCGGACGGCCAGCCTGCTTCGGCACGAAGTAGTACATCATCCCCAGGAAGCCGGCGGTCAGGAAGAAGCCCACCGCGTTGTGGCCGTACCACCACTGGATCATGGCGTCAGTGGCGCCCGAGTAGAGGGAGTAGGACTTGGTCAGGGTGACCGGGATTTCCAGGTTGTTGACGATGTGCAGAATGGCCACGGTCAGGATGAATCCGCCGAAGAACCAGTTGCCCACGTAGATGTGCTTGGTGCGGCGCTTCATCACGGTGCCGAAGAACACCAGGGCGTAGGCCACCCAGACAACGGTGATGAGCAGGTCGATCGGCCATTCCAGCTCGGCGTATTCCTTCGAGCTGGTCCAGCCCATCGGCAGGCTGATCGCGGCGAGCACGATCACCAGTTGCCAACCCCAGAAGGTGAAGGCCGCGAGGCCATCGGACACCAAGCGGGTCTGGCAAGTACGCTGGACGGCGTAGTAAGAGGTCGCGAACAGCGCGCAGCCACCGAAGGCGAAGATCACCGCGTTGGTGTGCAGCGGGCGCAAGCGGCCAAAGCTGGTCCAGGGAAGGTTGAAATTGAGCTCCGGCCAGGCCAACTGAGCGGCAATGAGAACGCCGAGCCCCATCCCGACGATTCCCCAGACCACCGTCATGATGGCGAACTGGCGGACCACCTTGTAGTTGTAGGCGGTACTGACTTCTGTGTTCATGTGCTTGGGCTTCCGTACACGGTTTTTTAGGAATTGCCGGGAAAGCATGGTTAAACACCCGTTTTGCCCCATTGATCTGGATCAACAGCCAACAGCTAGCGGAGAAGTCCGAATGTTCGTGTGGGAGAGGCCTTCAGGCCCGACTGACAGCACCCTGATACTGGCCCACGGCGCAGGCGCGCCGATGGACAGCCCGTTCATGGATGAAATGGCGCAAAGACTTGCGCAGAGCGGCATCGCGACCGTGCGTTTCGAGTTTCCGTACATGGCCGCGAGACGCGAAGACGGGCGTCGCCGTCCCCCCAATCCGCAGGCCCGATTGCTCGATTGTTGGCGGGACGTGCATGCCCGGGTGCGACAGCAGGTCACGGGGCAACTGGCCATCGGTGGCAAGTCCATGGGCGGGAGGATGGCCAGCCTGCTGGCTGATGAGCTGAAGGCCGACGCCCTGGTCTGCCTCGGTTATCCCTTCTACGCCGCCGGCAAGCCCGAGAAGCCCCGGGTGGCGCACCTGGCGGATCTGCGCACCCGCACCCTCATCGTCCAAGGCGAGCGGGATGCCCTCGGCGACCGCGAAACCGTCGCCGGCTACTGCCTTTCCGACGCCATCCAACTGCACTGGCTGGAAGCCGCGGACCATGACCTGAAGCCTCTCAAGGCGTCCGGCCACACCCACGGCGAGCACCTCCAGGCTGCCGCCGAGCAGATCGCCCGATTCCTCAAGGGGTGAACGGGGGAGGGCGGGTCAGCGGCGCAGCAAGTCCAACGCGCCGCCGCCTTCCTTCACCGTCTGCAGGATGATTTCCGAACGGATGTCGGTCACCCCGTGGGCCCGGTTAAGGCGCGACACGATGAAGTCGGAGAACTGCTTAAGGTTGCGAGCCTGCACCCGCAGCACATAGTTGCTCGCCCCCGTCACGATGTAGGCGCTGACCACTTCCGGCCAGCCCTGTACCTGCTCCACGAAGCGCTCGTGCCAGTCCGCCTCGTCCTGGCGCATGGACACATGCACCAGCGCCTCCAACTCCACCCCCAGGCGCTCCGCGTCCAGCACCGGCCGATACCCCCGCACGATGCCGCTGTCCTCCAGGTTGCGCAGGCGCCGCAGGCAGGCCGACGGCGACAGCGAGACCCGCTCCGCCAGCTCCTGGTTGCTGATACGGCCGTCGTGTTGCAGGCAGTGGAGGATGCGAATGTCAGTGCTGTCCAGGATCATGAGAATAAAATTTCAGGAAAGTTTGTTTTTATAGAATTTACTGCGGCCACATGACGCAAGCGTCGCAAAGATAGCACGATAATTCGAAGGCCTTTGCAGCATGATTTTTTCGCCCAACGAGGAGAAGACCATGCGCAATGAGCCGTTGCTGTGGGACATCAGCCCACCCCTGAACAGCCAGACCCCCACTTGGCCTGGCGACACCCCCTTCCAGCAGCACGCCACCTGGCAGATCGATGCGCACTGCCCGGTCAACGTCGGGTGCATCACCCTCTCGCCCCACACCGGCGCCCACGCCGACGCCCCGCTGCACTACGACCCGGCTGGTGTCGCCATCGGCGCCGTCTCGCTCGCGCCCTACCTCGGCCCCTGTCGCGTCATCCACTGCCTGGACGCCGAGGGCCTCGTCGAGCCCCATCACCTGCAGCCGCACCTCGCCGGCGTTCCGCCCCGGGTGCTGATCCGCACCTGCCAGACCGCCCCGCAGGACCGCTGGCCCGACACCTTCACCGCCATCACCGCCGACGCCATCGCACTGCTCGCCGCCCATGGCGTCTGCCTGGTGGGCACCGACACCCCGTCCCTCGACCCCCAGCACAGCAAGACCCTCGACGCCCACCGCACCGTCGCCGCCCACTGCATGGCGATCCTCGAAGGTTTGGTGCTCGACGAGGTAGTCCCCGGCGATTACGAGCTCATCGCCCTGCCGCTCAAGTTCACCCATCTCGATGCCAGCCCGGTTCGCGCCGTGCTGCGTCGCCTGTCGACCTAGGAGCCGACCATGACAACAAGACAGACCTGCCTCGACCTCGACGCCCGTGATGCCCTCGCGCCCCTGCGAGATGACTTCGCCCTGCCCGAAGGCGTCATCTACCTCGACGGCAACTCCCTCGGCGCGCGCCCCAAGGCCGCCCTGGAGCGTGCCCGGCAAGTGGTGGAGGACGAATGGGGCACAGGCCTGATCGGCAGTTGGAACGAAGCCGGCTGGCGCGGCCTGCCCGAGCGCCTCGGCAACCAACTGGCCGGGCTCATCGGCGCCGGCCAGGACGAAGTGGTGATCACCGACACCACCTCCATTAACCTCTTCAAGGTCCTGGTCGCCGCCCTGCGCGTGCAGGCCCAGCGAGACCCCTCGCGCAAGGTCATCGTCACCGAAACCAGCAACTTCCCCACCGACATCTACATGGTCGAAGGCCTCGCCGACCTGCTCCAGCAGGGCTACAGCCTGCGCCTGGTGGACACCCCCGAAGAGCTGCCTGCCGCCATCGGCACCGATACCGCCGTCGCCCTCATCACCCAGGTCAACTACAAGACCGGCTACCTGCACGACATGCAGGCCCTCACCGCACTGGCCCATGAATGCGGCGCGCTGACCATCTGGGACCTCTGCCACTCCGCCGGCGCCGTGCCCATCGACCTCACCGCCGCCAAAGCCGACTACGCCATCGGCTGCACCTACAAGTACCTCAACGGCGGCCCGGGCTCCCCGGCCTTCGTCTGGGTCGCCCCCGCCCTGCGCGAACTGGTCTGGCAGCCGCTGTCCGGCTGGTGGGGCCATGCCCGCCAGTTCGGCATGGAGCCTGCCTACGAGCCGGCCCCCGGCATCGGCCGCTACCTCTGCGGCACCCAGCCGATCACCTCCATGGCCATGATCGAGTGCGGCCTCGAGGTCTATGGCCGAACCAGCATGGAGGCCCTGAGGGAGAAGTCCCTGGCCCTCACCGACCTCTTCATCGAGCGCGTGCAGGCCCGATGCGGCCAGCACCCGCTCACCCTGGTCACCCCCCTGGAGCACGCCCGCCGTGGCAGCCACGTCAGCTACGAGCACCCCGAGGGCTATGCCATCGTTCAGGCGCTGATCGAGCGGGGCGTAGTCGGCGACTACCGCGAGCCGCGCATCATGCGCTTTGGCTTCACCCCCCTCTACACCCGTTTCGTCGATGTCTGGGACGCCGCCGAACGCCTCGGCGAGATCCTCGACGGCGAAACCTGGCGGCAGGAGCGCTTCATGGCGCGCAAGCAAGTGACCTGACCACCCCGAGAGGCGCCCGGAAGGGCGCCTCCACCTCTCACCCATAACCACAACAAAAGGTCGATGAGATGAACACCGCACGATTGGCCCGCGCCGCCTTGCTCCTGAGCGGCATCACCGTTACCCCGCTGATGGCCGCCGAACGCCCCGAAGGTTTCCTCGAAGGCAGCCGCCTGCAGCTCAACCAGCGCAACTTCTACTTCCACCGCAACCTGCTCAACAACCCGGGCGGGCAGAACTATCGCGAGGAGTGGGCCCACGGCTTCACCCTCGACTACCAGTCCGGCTACACCCAGGGCACCGTCGGTTTCGGCCTGGACGCCTACGCCAACCTCGGCCTCAAGCTCGACAGCAACCGTGCCCGCACCGGCACCGACCTGCTGCCGATCGACTCCCGGGGCCGCCCCGAAGACAGCCAGGCCGAGATTGGCGGCGCCCTCAAGCTGCGTGTTTCCCGCACCGAATTGAAGTACGGCAGCCAGGCCCTCATGAACCCCGTGTTCGGCACCGGCAACGCCCGCCTGTTCGCTCCCATGCCCATCGGCTTCTCCCTCGGCAGTCGTGAGGTGGAGAACCTGCTGCTGGAGGCCGGGCACTTCACCGCCGGCAACGACGGCAACTCCACCAACAGCGACGGCGCCCTCAAGGCCCTGTTCGCCCAGGTGGAAACCCGTCGCGCCGACTACCTCGGCGGCCAGTGGACACCCAGCGACGCCACCAGCCTCTCCGTCTATGCCTCGCGCTATGAGGACATCTGGCGCCAGTACTACCTCGGCGCCGGCCAGCGCTTCGACCTGGCCGACCAGCAGGCCCTGACCCTCGACTTCAGCCTCTACCGCACCCTCGACCAGGGCCGCAGCCTGGCCGGACGGATCGACACCACCGCCTGGTCCACCTCCGCCCGCTACCGCTTCGGCGCCCATGCCCTGACCCTGGCGCACCAGCGCGTGAACGGCGACCAGCCCTTCGACTACCTCGGTTTCGACCGCCAGCCCGGCACCTCCATCTACCTCGCCAACTCCGTCCAGGTCCTCGATTTCAACGCACCCAACGAGCGCTCCTGGCAAGTGCGCTACGACCTCGATTTCGCCCCCTTCGGCGTGCCCGGCCTCAGCTTCATGAGCCGCTACATCCGTGGCGACCACATCGACGACAGCCATCGCAGCAGCCCCAGCGCCTACCAGCGCTACGGCGAGGCTGGCAAGCGTTGGGAGCGCGACATTGAGCTCGGCTATGTCGTCCAGGGCGGAACCGCCAAGGACCTCTCCATCCGCCTGCGCCAGGCCAGCATCCGCTCCACCGCCCAGGTCGGCCGGGCCGACACCGCCGACAACAACGAACTGCGGGTGATCATCGACTACCCGCTGCAACTGCTCTGAGCCCCGCATAACGACAACACCGAGGCACACGATGAACGACAAGACAGGATTCGCCGCCATCACCGCGCGGGAGCAGGGCCTCAAGCGCCAGCTCACCTCCGGCCAGATGGCCATGATCGCCATAGGCGGTGCCATCGGCACCGGCCTGTTCATGGGCAGCAGCTTCGCCATCGGCTTCGCCGGCCCCGGCGTGCTCATCAGCTACGCCATCGGCGCCCTGATCGCCCTGCTGCTGATGGGCTGCCTGGCCGAAATGACCGTCGCCCACCCCACCTCCGGCTCCTTCGGCGCCTACGCCGAGTTCTACGTCAGCCCCCTGGCGGGCTTCCTCGTCCGCTACGCCTACTGGGCCGCCATCGTCCTCGCGGTCGGCACCGAAGTGACCGCCATCGCCCTGTACATGAAGCACTGGTTCCCCGCCGTCGCCGGTTGGGTCTGGATCCTGCTGTTCTCCGCCGGCCTGGTGGTCACCAACGCCATCAGCGTCAAAGCGTTCGGGCATTTCGAATACGCTTTCTCGGCCATCAAGATCGCCGCCATCGTCGCCTTCATCCTGCTCGGCGCCTGGCTGGTGTTCGGTGGCGGCGACCCCGCCTACGGCTTCCACCACTACGTCGCCCACGGCGGTTTCATGCCCAACGGCATCTCCGGCGTGTGGATCGCCGTGATCATCTCCATCTTCAGCTACCTCAGCATCGAGATGATCGCCGTCGCCGCCGGTGAAGCCGAGCAACCGGAAGTGGCCGTCAAGCGTGCCTTCCGTGTCACCATGGCGCGCCTGCTGGTGTTCTACATCCTCACCCTGGCGCTGATCCTCGCCCTGGTGCCATGGAACCAGTCGGGGCAGGGCGAGCAGAGCCCCTTCGTCATGGTGATGGAGCAGGTGGGCATTCCCGGCGCCACCGGGCTGATCAACTTCGTCATCCTCGTTGCCGCCCTGTCGGCCATGAACAGCCAGCTCTACACCACCACCCGGATGATGTTCAGCCTCGCCCGCGCCGGCCATGCCCCGCGCATCATGGGGCGGCTCGGCAGCAACGGCGTCCCGCTCAACGCCCTGGCCCTGTCGTGTACCGGCATCGCCCTGGCCACCCTGGTCAACCTGGTGTTCCCGGAAGAGTCCTTCATGCTGATGATGGCCATCTCCATCTTCGGCGCGCTGTTCGCCTGGATGATGATCTTCCTCACCCACTACCGCTTCCGCCGCTATCACGCGCGCAACGGCGGCCTGCAACTGTCCTTCCGCATGTGGGGCTTCCCCTGGGCGACCTTGCTCGGGCTCGGGTTGATGGTGGCCGTGCTCATTACCACCGCCTTCGTCCCGGCTTTCCACATGACCCTGGTCTTCGGCATCCCCTTCCTGCTGGTGCTGTGCGGCGCCTATCGCCTGCTCACACGGCGTGCCAGCCTGCTGGTGGAGGCCGACCAGGCGCCGGTGGGGGAGAGCTGACGCCGCCGCAACCCACCTGGAAAAAGACACGCTTCGGCGTGTCTTTTTCGTTGCGGCGTCGAAGCACACGCGCCTCCATCTGCGAACCCATCGACAGAAACTCATCCCGGGGATTGACCCGGCCCATGCCCCGTTGATGATGGCGCCCTGGGCACGCCCATCCGCAGGCAGGGAAGCCGCTTCGCCGGGCGTCGAGGATGAACCCTACAAGGAAGTCGGCACCATGCAGGGCATGGCATTGATCGGGATGCTGCTGGTGGGCACGCTGCCCGCGCTGCTCCCCGGGCGGCGAGCGTTTCTGGTGGCCCTGGCCGGGGTGGCCGTGCTCTACGGGGCGCAAGTCGCCTGGTTCTTCCGGGCCGTGGAGCGGGACGCGGCCGAGGGGCCCGCCTTCATGGCCGGTATCGCCGTGCTGGGCGTCGAGCAGGTGCTCATCGTTGCCTCGATCATCGGCCGGCTCATCGCCCACTTCCTGGCCCGCCGCCTGGGCCGGTACGCGCGGGCTGGCCTGATCTGCGGGCTTGCCCTGCTGGCGACCAGCCTCTGCGCCTTCTCGCTGAGCGCTTACGCCTCGCCCATGCTCATGGGCGCTGCAGCGCCGTTCGTCTGGTTCTGCCTGGCCTTGCTGCTGGCGCCTCGCTCTCGCCCGGTCCTGTCATCCACCTGACCTGAGCCTGCTGGAAGATGCCGAGTGCCGACCCTGACGGCCAGCCGTATGCACTGCTCAGGCGCGGCGGTAGTTTGCTTGCCAAGCAGTTTCCCGACAGTTGGACAGGGAGTGTTGGCGTGCCTCCTTCGCGTAACCCGCTCGGCGAAGTTCTGCCCGGACGTTTTCGCAGCCAGTGAGGTTGAGGGGGCGCCTTTAGCGCACACCCCGTTTGGCTTGGCTACGCTGAGGAATGCCGCTCCAGCCATGGAGCGAGCACGGCGTGTTTTTATGGGTTTGAAAGTGCCTCGCCCAACGCTAAAAGGAGCTCATCATGCTGTTCAGAAAGAGCCAAGTCAGCCTTGCCCCCAAAACCCCCCAGGACGAAGCCAGCCTCCAGCGCCTGCGCGCCATAGAGGATAACGTCGCGTGCGTCTGCTTCACGCCCCGAGGTGACATCCTCACCGCCAACCCCCTGTTCCTACAGGTGGTCGGTTACACCGAGCAGGAGGTGCTCGGCAAGCACCACCGCATCTTCTGCGAAGACAGCTTCCGCAACTCCAGTGACTACGAGCGCTTCTGGACGTCCCTCGCCAACGGCATCTCCCAACGCGGCGTGTTCAAGCGCATTGCCAAGAGCGGCGCAGTGATCTGGCTGGAGGCGACCTACTTCCCCGTCAAGGACGCCACCGGTCGTGTGGTCGAAGTGTTGAAGATCGCCAGCGACGTCACCGAGAAACATGCCGACATGCTGGTGCTGGCCGCACTGAGCGATGCGCTGCGCCGCTCCATGGCGATGATCGAGTTCACCCCCGACGGCGAGATCATCGACGCCAACGACAACTTCCTACGCCTCATGGGCTACAGCCTCAACGGCCTCAAGGGCCGCCACCACCGCATGCTTTGCTTCGACGAGTTCTACAGGGAGAACCCCAATTTCTGGGCCAGCCTCAAGGCCGGCAACTTCCACCGCGGCCACTTCGAGCGCAAGACCGCCTCAGGCAGCACCGTGCACATCGAGGCCAGCTACAACCCGGTGAAGGACGAATCCGGAACCGTGTTCAAGGTGGTCAAGTTCGCCATCGACGTCACCGAACAGGTGCACCGCAACGAAGAGGTCCGGCGTGCCGCCGAACTGTCCTTTGCCACCGCCGAGGAGACCGCGCAGATCTCCAACCGGGGCATGGATTCGCTCAACCAGTCGGTGGCGATCTCCGCCACCACCCTGACCATGGTGAACACCGCCGTGGACCTCATCTCCAAGCTGAACCTTCAGGCCAAGGACATCGAGAACATCGTCACCACCATCCAGGGCGTCGCCGAGCAGACCAACCTGCTGGCCCTCAATGCCGCCATCGAAGCGGCGCGGGCAGGGGACATGGGGCGCGGCTTCGCCGTGGTGGCCGACGAAGTGCGGCAACTGGCCGGGCGCACCAGCGGTGCCACTGTCGAGATCAAGAGTGTGGTCACCGAAAACGTGAAGATGACCCAGCAGATCGACGACTACATGAAGAAGATCGAGGCCAGCGCCAAGGACAACAACGCGCAGATCTCCACCGTTGCCACCATCATGGGCGAGATCAGCCGGGGCGCCGAACACGTCGCCAAGGTGGTCTCGGCGCTCTTCAAGTAACCCTGTCGGAGGCGCCCTCCAGCGGGCTCGCCGGCTCGCTCTTCATGCGCAGCATCTCGATGCCGTGCTGCGCCACCCGCCGGCACAGCGTCGCCCGCGAGATGCCCCATGCGCGCAAGGCCAAGGCCCGCGGAGTGGGCGCTAGCCACGTGCTGGCCCCGAATGAATGCGACGTACTCGCCGAGAACCGCGCGCTCACCCAGAGCCTGGGCGCCGCGTCAGCTTCGAATGCATCGGCAACAAGCACACCGCCAAGCTCGCCATCGACGCCATCCGCAAGGCCGGCACCTGCGTGCTGGTGGGCATCTTCGAAGAGCCCAGCTCGTTCAACTGCTTCGAACTGGTGGCCACCGAGAAACAGGTCCTCGGCGCCCTGGCCTGCAACGGCGAATTCGCCGACGTCATCGCCTTCATCGCCGACGGCCGCCTCGACATCACGCCCCTGGTCACCGGCCGCATCGAGCTGGAGCAGATCGTCGAAAAGGGCTTCGAAGAGCTGGTGCACAACAAGGAGCACAACGTGAAGATCATCGTCTCGCCGCGTGCGGCATAAGCCCCGACTGTGGCCGCGAACTGCGGCCTGACCCCGGCGCCAGGCCGGGGTTTTTTTGTGGGGGAAGGGAAGGTGCCTTCATAGGAGGGGCTATTGACCAAAAATGATCATCAGTAACTGGATTCAGGGCGCTGCACCCTGCACAAGCATGTATTGATAAGGCTAAATAAATATCAGGGGTACGAAGCAAGCATGATGTCAGCGGAGTTGGCTCCAACTCCGCTGATTTGACTCGATTAAGGGCTAACTATGACCTTGATATCCGAGCCTGAGATGCTCTTGATGTATGAGTAACTCGTTCCTAGAACCGCAAGCTGCTCCTTTGACACTCTCTTCGCTGATATTGCGGGTTGTACGATTACAAACTTGAAAATCAGTTCGTGGTCGTGGCATTTGTTGCGCAGTATTTCCAGCTCCTGAGGTGTGCCTTTCAGGATTCTATCGAAACCCTTAAGTAGAGATTGCTGGTAGCGATCCATTAGCCGGTTGAAAAATTTATCGCCTGTGTACAGCCATTTCACTGATCTCGATGCCTGACCACATACCTCATAAACGTCGGCAACGCGGGCGCCCGGCTCGGCCACGCCATCTATCTTAGGGCAGAATTTGCAGTGATAAAGATCGACGTAAATAGCGTTATTGCTCTCCCGGATTGCTACTAGGTCGGCGATTTCACCCTTGCCGTCATCGTTGAAGACGATTGAGTACTCGTTAGCAATCTTGGCAAAGGTGAAACCTTGTACAGAGTCCTCACGTCGCTCCGCACGCATGGACTCTTGATGGATTTTCGTCGTTCCCCAATTCCAAGGCTCGAGCAAGTTGGCGGGTAGTTTTACATCCATGCTATTGAGCGAGTACTGACGGTAGTTTCCCTGAACCATAGATCCGTCAACCCTTAGTAATACAAGGGGTTCTCCATCCAAGTAGGAGTCCAGTGGCATTTCGTGAGGGTAAAGGATTTTTAGCCCTGGGCAGGATGTTTTGTATCCATCGTCCATCAGCATAATGGCGATGGAAGTGAGGCGGCGCTCCTCTCCATCGTTGCCTGTTACAAAAACGGGTATTTCCAACGTCCGCTCGTCACTGTACTCAGGCTTGCTAAGTTTTATGTCGAGAAGATTGAAAGTCTCTCCGTTAAAATACAATGAGATTCTTTGCTCGTTTTCGATTGTTATTGACTCAGGCCAGTCGGCGTAGAACAGGCCCTCTGGCCAACGACCTTTGATTTGCTCAACACGCATGACGTTTTTGAGAACGTCAGTGGGGTCAATGGTGTTGTCGTTGAGTTTGAGCGAAATGCGTTTGCACCACTCGATCCAATAGTTGATTGGGGAGGAGTTCATCTCCCAGATCTTGCCTTTGTGCGAGCAGCCCACGGTAGTCCGCTCTCCATTTTCAAAGCCGGTAGCGAAGATGTTGGATTTTGTTGCGTTGCCCTTCTCAATGTCGCTAATCACTTGGTTTATATCGCGCCCGACATGCATCGTGAATCGTAGGTCTTTACGGGCGCGGGATAGGCCAACATTTTGTAGCTTCAACATCTTAATGTCGTGAAGCGTACGGAAGGTTGGCTCACCGTTGATGCGACGGTGGTTTCTGGTTACCAAGTTGAGAAAGCGGGTTGCCTGGGTGTCGTCACCTGATGTGTGAATGAATAGAGTTTTCTGTTCCTTGTTATAGAAGGCGATGTAAAGATTCCAATTTATATCGATGATTTCTTCAGTCTGAGCCCATCCCACTGGTGTTTCTCGCCGAGTCACGGCGATGACGATATCGGCTTGCTCATTGATTGAGATGTACTGCAGTGTTTCTCTGCGTCCATCCAGCCCCTGTGCACGCTCTGGTGCCCAGTCTTTGGGTAAGACGTGATACGCCACAGCGCTGATTTTAGGGTTTGGGTTCAGTCCAAAAATCACTTGTGCATCGTCACCGTCAGCAAATTGCTCGTTGAAGTCCGCCCTCTCAATTTCCCGACTGACTTTTTGCTCGCTCACGTTGCGAATAACTGCACCCCAATCAGCGCTCTCTTTGTAGAGATCTGCCATCTGGTGGTCGGTCTTCTGATTGGCGATATTCGCCACAAATTTGGCATCACCAAGAGTTTTATCAACCCTCGTTAGCCTGCCAATAAACTGGAGCGTCACGGCAGGACTTTGGTGTTGATCATGAATGGCGGCGATTTTGAGCTCTGGCAGATCGAAGCCTTCGCCAAGCATGTCGACGCAAACAATGATCCGATGTTTTTTCTCGACGATATCTGCCATCACCCTGGCTCGGTTAGGCACCTTGCTGTGAATCAAGATGGGGGTGAGGTCGGGATGCTTCTTATAAATATCAAACAGGTCTGCTGCGCGTTTGTGCGATTTGGCCCGCACCATCATTAAATGGTTGTAGCCTGCCTTAAGGTCAGACCGTAGCAACTCAACTGCCTTGTCTGCTATGGCTTGGTCAGACAGCGTGAGGTTGTATTCTCGTACCGGATGGAATTCGATGGCTTTGAAATATCCATCAAGCTGTGCATCCCGGAGCGGGTAGTTGTAGATAATCTTGCCAGCCAGAGCCAGGCCATCTTCCCGGAATGGTGTCGCTGTAAACTGAATACAAGGTTTGCCTTTGAAGGCTGTTTTGATCCGATTCCAACTGGCTGCCACGACATGGTGAGCCTCATCGATCATCAGGTGGCTGCAAATATTAACCAGTGCGCTTAGAGCCGCTTCCTCAAATTGCAGTAATGCCTGAGGCGTGGCCACAATTATGTTGGCATTAACTAGTTCACTAACTTGAGTTTCAGATAATTTCGAATCAATGGCCGCAACAATAGGGTTGCGTGCCGTATCCGATACGACCCCTATGTTACGAAGTGTCCTCATCTCAGCGCACTTGTTTACCAATTGAGCTCTGAGAGCGTCCGACGGCACAAGGACTAGTGTTCGACACATTCTTGCCGCGATTACCAGCGCGAGCATCGTGTCAGTTTTTCCCGTGCCGGTTGGCATTACCACAGTGGCTGTAGCTGTAGGAGCGACCACCAGATGACCGAGGGCGGCGTAAAGCGCGGCCAGTTGCGGCTTTCGCAGGCCAGGCATCTTAGTTTCAGGATCGTCCAGATTGAAACTGAACAGATGGTTTTGCCAGCTTTGGTACACATCCGAATGCTTTATTGCTATGTCGTCCATGGCGATTACCTGAAAGCAGAAATGGATTATTGAATGGGGCGACAAAATGTTAGCACGGCCACTATTGCCTATATGCCTTTAGCGATTAGACGTAAGGACAAAGTCGACTGAGACTCGACGCTGAGTTTTTTGGTTGTTTTGTTAGCTACCTACCGATAGCTTTCATCCCCTTCAAAAACGCCGCACTCCCATGCGGCGTTTCTTTCTCCAGCAGCAGTCTAGAAAAACCGCCTCCAACTCGGCCCATCCCCCAGCCGCGGATCATCGTGCGCGGCCATAAAGCGCGGCAGATCCTGCCGGGCGATCCAGGTTTCGCTTTGCCAGTGCAGGGCGGCGATGCGCTGGTTGGCCCAGGTCATGAGGATGCGCCTCGGGCTGGCCTGCGGGTCGCGGTGGTAGTCGTGGAGGGTGGGGATCACTTCGTCGCTGAGCCACTGGCTGAGGGCGCAGTGTTCGGGGTGGCCGAAGCGGTAGAGGGCGCGATAGAGGCCGGCGTCACTGACCAGTTCCACCTCTTCGCAGCGCCCTGTGCTGTAGCGGAGAAAGGCGAAGCGGAATTGGTGGGGATAGAGGCGTTTGGTCAGGCGGTAGGGCCGGGTGGCGGCGATCATCAGGGCGAAGTCGAGGGCGACGAACCAGGGGCGGTTGTCGATCATGACGGCGCGCAGTTGGTGGCAGTGGCGTTGGAAGGTGATGGGGGTGAATGCGTCATGCATGGTGTTGCTCCAATGTCGGTTAAGGAGCTGCCACCTACGTCGCTAAACGAAAGGGTGGCAGACCGCGCAGGGTTAGCGAACCGGAGACATTGGAATCCGGCAGACCCGAGGGTCTCCCCACGCGATCTGCCATAGAGCGGTGCAGTAAAAACTGCATGCGTGCCAATGCCTGCAAGAAACATCCGCCGTTTCTCGCATGCACCAACTGGCGCAATCGCGCCAATGTCTTTCGGGTCGCTAAACCCGTCCACGGGATTGACCGTGGCCGGCGCAGGATAGGGACGGCCGAGCCCGAGGGCAAGGGGAGGAGGGGGCCGACATGGCGGCAGGCTGCCGTCTTGTCTGGGAGAAAGTGGCGGGTCTTGGGGCGGAAAGCATTACGTCAGGCCGAGCCCATGGTCAGCCGCTGACCGAGTGAGGCGGTTGCTTGAACAACTGCCTCGGCTGCTCTCAGCGGTGTGGTTGCAGGTTGGGCTGATCGGCACGTTCACCCTTCGATTCGGGATGAACGTGCCGGGGCTTACGGCCCTTCACGGTTGGCGTGGACGTGGCCGCTTTCGATCCGCCCCGCGCCACCTTTGCCACGCCCTTGTTCAAGGCCTTGTCAATCTGGGCGGCGTGCTTCGAGGCTGATGATGGGATCGCTCTGGCAGGGGCAGCGGCCATGCTGGTAGCCGCCTGACGCCACCACCTCTACAAAGCCCGCTTCACGCAGTGCGAATGCCAGTTCGTCGACGCCCCACCAACGCAAGTGGAAAAGATCCAGCTCGGTGGACTGTAAGGTGCCGTCTTGCCAATGCTGATAGTGCAGATGGGACAGCGTGGTTTGCTTGCGGTAGTCCACTTCGGCCCGGTGGCTGGTCAGCGTGAGCAGGTTGCTGCCATCCACTGTCCAGCTCCGTGCCGCCTGTGCCTCCCCGATGATGCTCTCGATGGGGTCGATGTCCATGATCAACCGCCCGCCGGGCTGCAGGTGATTCCAGAACCGCTTGAGCACGGCCATTGCGGAGGTGGTTTCGGTAATCAGCTGGAATGACCCGGCGGGCATGATGATGGCTGCGAATCGCTGGTCATAGCGGAACTGCTCGAACGTCTGCTGTGTGAGGGGCGCGGGCAGCCCTCGCGCCCGGCATTCCTGCCGGCAGTATTCGAGCATCTCGTGGGAGGCATCGAAACCCTCGATGGCCAGGCCCCTCTCCAGCAGCGGTATGAAGATCCGCCCATTGCCCACTGCGGGTTCCAGTACCGGGCCATCAACATCCGCCAGGCGCTGCTGGTAGTATTCCAGGTCTCCAAATGAATGGCCGATGGGTTTATCCAGGTGATAAATCCACGAGGCGAGTCGTCCGTATCGGTTTTGCATATCACTCTCCATGGCAAGCGCGGGATGCTACCGCAACTCGGGGGCCGTGCCTGCCTGTGAAGTCGAGCGTCCTCATGTCGCTGTTACAGCGTGCAGCCCCTGCCCATTCGGCCGGGCGTGGGGCGCGTGCGAATGGCTTGGGTTGATCGCAGCGTTCCAGTGTGGGGTGGAGGACGCTGGAGCACTGCCAGGACTAACGCCGATACCGACGTTGCCGCCGCTTTGGCCTGCTGAACAATCCCGCGTTGACGGTAGGTGGGGAACTGTCGACTCGGTCTCGACAGTCTCGTCGGAGACTCCAATGCGTGGATCGCTCTGGCTCGTGCGTTGCAGCATCTTGCGCAGTTACTCGCGAGGCAGACAGTGGCTATTTGCCTGAAATAGGAGGGTTGGCGCAGCGGTGTTTTCCTCATTCGCAGCGTCGAAACAGATGGCCGAAGTCTGCCTTGGAAAGGATAATCGCGGCCGCAGCAAACTCTCAGAGTCACTGAGTCAGAGCAAGTTAAAGAGTTTTAAGTTGTATACGAACCAACCAAAGGACTGACCATGTTCCGCTATTTCACCATTGTTTCAACTGCATTTCTTCTGACCGCTTGCGGTTACCTCGAACACAAGACGCCCGAGGCCAGGCAGCAGATCAAGCGAGACCTCAAAGTGGCCGAGATCACCGATACAGCCGTGACGAGTTATTGCTGGCTCCGTATCGGAGGGGGCGCCAGGTGTAAGTACACTCCAGGTATCAGTGTGCTTACTCCCGATAGCCTGCTCTTGGTTGATTATGAAGATGGTGTCTATGTGAAAAAGGACATTCTCAAGACGGAGGATGTGAAATGTATCAGCGATGTAGATGGTCAGAATTTTTATGTATTCAAAGACCAGCTGGCTGTCTCGATAATTCCGTATACAGAGGTTTATAGATCCCCTCCGGTAAACAATCCCGAGTACCGGGCGAAGGTAATAAGCATGCTGCTGAAAAATGGCCAGCCCTATCTCTCCAGCACTGCCGCGACTGTTACGAAAGCAACAGGCAAGAAGCAGTACGACGTGTATAGCGTTTCCGCCGCCACCGGGCCCGTTCCCATAGTTGTGGGAACCGAGGTTAGAGAGCTCTTCAGTCCTTGCCCGGCAGAAAGTCGATAGGGCGTTCTGAATCTCCGTCGGCCGTTGGTAAAGACGGGGTCTGATTGGCCACCTGTAGGCAGATCGGCCGCCTGCTACAGGTTCTAACTATGCAGCTAGGGAACAGAATGGCGCGGTTGAAGCGATTAGAGGTTGAGCTTGACGGTGTAACCAGCTCCCGCGATCTGCATGCCGTGTTGAGTCGTGCCCTTGGATTTCCCGTTTGGTATAGCGCCAATTGGGAGGCGTTTTGGGACGCGATTACAGGGTTAGTGGACATGCCAGTGCAGCTGGTTTTTTCGGGCTGGCAGGGCCTGGTCACACATTTTCCGGAGGACGCAGAGCATTTGAGCCAATTCCTCATGGGGATGCAGGCCCAATACCCCTCGCTCGCTCCGGTGAAGGTTTTGTGGCAAGTCTCTACCATTGACGCTGTATCCCCGATTGAGCGCATCGAGTTTGCTATTGCGTCACGCGTATACCAACTGTTTTCGCGTGTTGTGAAGCTCGGCTCCCCAATGATGATCAAGACACCTTCAGGTGACTGGCTTGAGGCCACTCTCAATGGCATGACACCAACTGCAGAAGTTGCGTCGATCTTGCAGGGGGATCTTGTTCTACGGGCAGGATTTCCGGCTGCGGATGTACCGGTTGGTAGCAGAGTATTCCTTGTCTCCTTATAGAAGTTTTCCGGCTTGCAGAGAGGCACTCGGTGTAGGGATTTAATTTCTTATGACCGCGAGTCAGGGAGTTACTCAAGGTTGGTGTCTAATCACGCCATTTCACGCAAATACAAGGATTGTTATGCAAAGCATCAATGCGCCCTATAGCGCTATTAACTGCCTGCCTCGTTTGCGGAACCCCCTTCGATTGGTGCTCTCCGCTGCGGTGCTGCTTTTACTCCCAACCATTGCAATTCCTTGCTTCGCCGAACCCACCTTCACCGGAAGCTGGTACCTGGACCTGCGCACGCCCGAGCAACAGGCCGCCCAGGCCGAGTGCGGAGGCGCCGGCTTCGATCTGACCCAGCAGGGCAACACGGTGCACGGGACGCACTACCTCGCCACGGTCAACTGCGGCAAGCTCAACGATGGCGGCGAAGTCCGGGGAACCGTGACGGGCTCCGAAGCCGTTCTGTTTGTCACCAGCGGTCGAACGGGCGAGGTCGTGAAGGGCAAGGCCACGCTGCAGGGCGACACGCTCAGGTGGCAGGTGCTGGAAACGGTCAAGGCCGGCGAGCCGGAGTGGGAGGCGGGGCTGGTTCTGCGGGAGGGGGCGCTGGGAAGGATTGCGGGCTCAGTGGCCAAGTGAGGCGGCATCAAGGCACAAAAGTGACCTGCCACCCGCCATCACTGAACGAGACCTTGCCCTTGACCGGCTGGGTTGCGCAGCACAGCGCATCTTTCGTCCAGTCGGGCTTGAAGCCCGAGAACAGGATCTCGCCGTTCTCCACATAGAGCCGTTCCAGGCGCTTGGGAAAGTCCGTGGGCGTCAGGGATGGCCTGGAACGTTCCGGGTCGACGGAGATCCTGTGGTAGTCGCCGTACTTCATCGTCACCAGCAGGGTTCTGCCCATTGAGCTGCCCCCCGAGCACCCTACGTCCAGGCTGATGGCTGCAACGAAGACGGGTTGCTTCTGGATGCGGTGCTTGACGACGTTGCCGGGGTTGAAAGCAAACCCGCAGCCGATGGCGTTGCCGTAGCGCTCGAGCAGCGCAGGGATGGTTTGCTCGGCTGCCAGGTGAGCCGCTTCCCATATCTGGATGTCCTCGAGTTCTCGTTGCGACGGCTCTGCCCAGCATGGCCAGCTGAGCATGAGCATCAGTAGTGCCAACACACCACCTGACCAGTTCTTCATGGGCGCTCCTGGCGTTTGTGCATTGCCGAGCAAAGCCTCCAGAGGATCAATGGTGTCGCCAGAATCTGGACGCCGAGCGTCGCCTCGAGTAGCGCTTGAGTGGCCATGAATGTGTCGAGTACGGGCGTGTTCAGTGCCGTCAGAACGGCCTGGTAAAGACTGCCCAGGAAGCCGATGAGTCGATCGATCCCCCCTGGCGTCAGAACGGCGACTACAAAAAACAGCATCCGGTTTTGCACGTATCGCCAGGCAATCAGTGTGGAGGCAATGGCCAGCACGATCGGGATGGCTCCCATGATCAAGGAGGGCGGTAGATTCATCGGGTGCATTGTCCTTGTGCGCCTGCACGTCCGGCAGGTTGATGGGTGTTGAGGCTCCAGCCTGACGCCGTCACGTCACTCAGCCGGCTGCTGTCATCTGTGCTTTTCCTGCGGTGCACCGGCCTTCAATGCACCGTGGGAAAACGCTCCTTCACCAGTGCCTGGGCGTGAAAGGCCAACTGGTCCAGCAGCCGGTCGCGCTTGGCCTCGGCTTCGCGTATGGCCTTGCTGCCGTGCTGCTTCACCAGGTAGGCGTGGATCTGCCGCACTTCCTTGGACTGGTAGATGGGGGCGAAGTCCTGCACGGCGACCAGGCCGTCGGAACGGTGGTCACGGGTGTTGAGCAGGACGTGGGGCCCCTGGGCGGCCAGTACGCGCAACCCCATAGCTTCGAAGAGCGGTGCCTTGCTGGCGACGCAGGCCAGTTCGAGGTGAGGCCGCTGGGCGATCACCTGCTGCAGCAGGGCACGGCCGATGCCGCGCCGGCGGTGGCTGGCCTTCACGGCGATGTAGGGGAGGGTGCAGGCCTCGGCGTCGTCCGCGCTCGGCAGAAAGAGGGCAAAGCCGAGCACCTGGGAAGAGTCTTCGTCATCCAGCGCCAGGACGAGCCGCGCGGCGCCGTCCAGCCCGCTGTCCATGGCCTGCAGGTAGAGGTGCACCTCGTAGCCGATCACGTACTGGTACAGCGGGTAGAGCGGGTTGCTGGGCGTCAGCGGTACGGGGCTGATGTCGCTGAAATCGTCCACTACCACCTGCAGGACCTGGCTCTTCAGGGACTCGGGCGGCGGTGTGTCGAGGGTAACGAGGGTGAACATCGGGAAGCAGGCTCCAGGCGTGCCCGATCAGGGGATCGGCGCGGGCGCCATTCTACGTCCTGGCGCTGAGAGTTCGCAGATGGCTCAGTGGTTCCCGGTTGGCTTCTTTGCTGCTCGTCATGTTGAGTACTCCTGACAGTTGTCTTCGATCCAGCACTTCCATTCATTCCATCTTCCAAGGCCGCACCCGCTCCAAGGTCCCGCCGATGGCGCCCCGCAGGCCGCAGAAGGACTGGCAGCGCTGCGCATCCAGCGGCTTCACCACCACCTTGTCCTCTTTGAATACGAGGCTCACCTGGCAGCGGGGTGATGCATCGGGCGTGCCGTAGCCTTCCCAGCTCGCGTACAGGTGATGGTCCGGGTCGTCGGTGAACAGATAGGCGTCGGCGCTGCCTGGCTCGGGCGATGCGATACCCGGTACTTCGCAGCGGGCGGCGCCCGATTCCGACACATAGAAGAACGACAGACCGCGCGCCGTGGCCAGCACGGTGAGGGTCTGGTAATGGCCCGTGGCGGGGGTGACGGCCTGGTAATAGCCGTGCAGGGGCGCTTCGGCCCGAGCGGTCAGACTGCTGGCGCTGATGAGCATGAAGGCGGCAACGCGGAGAGCGGGTGTCATGTCGGCATCCTCTGCATGGCGGGGTACGTCCTTGTGGGCGGCGAGCATACAGCGGCGCGCCGCAGCCTGGCATGCCTTGCGGGCCGTTTTGCCAGAACCGTCTCAGGCGCCAGGCAGCGCCTCTGCTACGCTGCGCGCCCCTGAAAGGCTCTGCCAATGGGGCTTAGCCAGGAACCGGAAGGGAGTCACCCGCATGCACAACGCACAGCTCTCGGGTCGCTACGCAGGGTGCCTGCTTGGCCTGGCCTGTGGCGACGCGGTCGGCACGACCCTCGAGTTCACCCCGCGCAGCGCCCTCGTCCCCATCACCGACATGGTCGGCGGTGGGCCCTTCCACCTGGCGCCGGGGCAGTGGACGGACGACACCTCCATGGCGCTGTGCCTGGCGGAAAGCCTGCTGGAGCGCAATGGGTTCGATGCCCGGGACCAGATGACCCGCTACCTGAACTGGTGGCAATGGGGGTACTGGAGTTCGACGGGGGCGTGCTTCGACATCGGCATGACGGTCCGGGATGCACTGACGCGCTTCCAGGAGACGGGAGAGCCGTTCGCGGGCTCGAGCGACCCTCGAACCGCCGGCAACGGTTCGCTCATGCGCCTGGCTCCGGCTGTGCTGTTCTACTACCCGGACCGCGAGGCAATGAAGTGGGCGGCGCGCCAGAGCTCCCTCACCACCCATGGCGCGGCCGAGGCCATCGAATCGTGCCTGCTGCTTGCGGAGGTCATTGCCAATGCGCTGGCGGGTCAGGGCAAGGACGAGGTGCTGGCGCTGTCCCCGGAGGCCTATGCCGAGCCCGCCATCCGGCGCCTGGCCGAGGGCAGCTTCAGGTACAGGTCACGTGACGAAGTCCAGGGCACCGGCTACTGCATCGCTTCCCTCGAAGCCTCGCTGTGGTGCTTCTGGTCCACCGACTCCTTCGAGGCAGCGGTGCTCGCCGCCGCCAACCTGGGGGATGACGCTGACACCACCGCCGCCATCACCGGCCAGATCGCCGGCGCCTTCTACGGCCGGCAGGGCATTCCGGCCCGCTGGATCGAGCGGCTGCACCTCGCCTCCGAAATCGAAGGCATCGCCGCCGCCCTGTACCGATCCGCCCTGGCACGTTCCGGCTAAGCCGGCGCCGCTTGCAGGCGTCTACAACCCCAGCTCGCTCAACCCGGGATGGTCGTCGGGCCGCCGGCCCTGGGGCCAGTGGAACAGCCGCTGGTCCTCGCGGATCGGCAGGTCGTTGATGCTGGCATGGCGGACCTGCATCAGGCCGTGTTCGTCGAACGCCCAGTTCTCGTTGCCGTAGGAGCGGTACCACTGCCCCTCGGCGTCGTGCCATTCGTAGGCGAAGCGCACGGCGATGCGGTGGCCTTCGAAGGCCCAGAGTTCCTTGATCAGGCGGTACTGCTGCTCGCGCTGCCACTTGCGGGTGAGGAAGTCGCGGATCTGCTCGCGGCCACGGGGGAACTCGCTGCGGTTGCGCCAGCGGCTGTCGACGGTATACGCCAGGGCGACCCGCTCCGGGTCGCGGCTGTTCCAGCCGTCTTCGGCCATGCGCACCTTCTGCACGGCGGTTTCACGGGTGAAGGGGGGAAGCGGGGGACGGGGTTCGGCAGTCATTGTCGGGCCTTGCGAGGTGGGGGACGTGGCTTCAAAGGTAGTCGTCAAAGGTCGAGCACCAGCGGCTGCGGCGTACCGGCGGCGGGCACTGCGCAGCAGATCAGCACCTCGCCCGCGTCTGGCAGGCTGGCTGGTGGCTGCGGGTAGGTCACCTGGCCGCTGAGGATGCGCGTGCGGCAGGTGCCACAGGAGCCGCTGCGGCAACTGAAGTCCGGCTGCAGCCCGCGGCGCTCCGCCAGCTCCAGCAGGCTGCCGCCCTCGGGCTGCCAGCGGGCCTCCTTGGCGGATTGCCGGAACAGCACCGGCACCGCTTCGGTGGCCGCCGGGGGCAGCGCATCGGCTGGGCTGACCGTGTCCGGCCGGCGTTGCAGGCTGGAGGGGCCGAAGGTCTCGGCATGCAGGCGGCCATCGCTGATGTTCAGTGCCCGCAGGCCGTCGTACAGCGCCTGGGTGAAGCCGGCGGGGCCGCAGAGGACGAAGTCGTAGTCGTCGAAGGGCAGCACGGCCTTGAGCAGGGCGGTGTCGATGCGCCCCGCCTGGTCGAAATCCAGCCCCTCCTGCAGCTCTGGTTCCGGCTGGCTGAGTACCCGCAGCCACTGCAGCGTGTCGCCGGCTTCCTGCTGCAGGGCGGCCAGTTCGCGGCCGAAGGCCAGCTCGCTCCCGTGGCGCGCGGACTGGAACAGCCAGACCACACGGCGCCGACGCAGGCGACGGTTCTGGTAGTGCACCTCGCGCAACATGCTCAGCAGCGGCGTGATGCCGACGCCGGCCGCCAGCAGCACCAGTGGGCGGCGTTCCTCCGGGTCAAGCACGAAGCGGCCGCGCGGGGCCTTGGCCTCCAACAGGCTGCCGACGCCCAGGTGCGCGTGCAGGTGCCGGGAGACGAGGCCGTCGCGCTTCACGCTGATCCGCAGGAAGCCGTCCGACGGCGCGCTGGACAGGCTGTAGGTGCGGATCAGCGGTTGCGCCTGGCCCGGCAGGGTGAGCCGCAGCGGCAGGTGCTGACCGGCGGAGAAGACCGGCCAGCCGCCCTGGTCGGCGGGCTCCAGGTAGAAGGAGCGGATGCTGGCGCTCTCGTCCTGCACCCGCGTCACCCGCAGCGGGCGCCAGTGGTCGCGTTGCACGGCGGCCTGCAGGCGGGCCTCGGCCTCATCCCAGTTGCCGGTCATCAGGCTATTGGCGGAATAGCCCTGGAAGGCCCAGCGCAACGCCAGGGCGGCCGGGCGGCGGATGACCTGCTCCACCTCCAGGTGCCAGAGCCGTTCCGCACCCTGGAAGGCGCGGATTTCCTCTCCCTCCAGCGTCAGCTCGGTGCGCCCGCTGAGTTGCAGGATGTCGCCGCTGGCGAAGTCGATGAACAGCAGGCCCGCCTGCGGGTTGAGCAGCAGGTTGCCGAGGGTGTTGAAGTGCAGGTTGCCGGCGAAGTCCGGGATGCTCAGGCGGTTGCCCCGGACCCGGACGAAGCCGGCCTGGCCGCCCCGGTGGGAAACGTCCACGGTTCGGTGGCCATCGGCGAGGGTGACGTAGCTGGCGACGAAGAAGGTGTCGGCGCTGGCGATCACCTGGCGTGCCGCGTTGTCCAGGTGATCGAGATGCTCGGCGGCTGCCGCGGCGGGGGTGGGCTCCGCGACGGTCTCGTACTGGCGCAGTTGGATGTACTGCGGGCAGTTGCCGAAGGTCTGTTCCACGGCGACGCCCAGCCCGTGCCCGTCACGGATCACCACCTGGCCGTTGAGGCGGTTGCGACGCCGGCTGTGCAGCTCGATGCCCAGCAGGCCCACCGCCGCGCCGTCGGTGAGGGCGGCTGCGGCCGGGTCGCCGGCCTGGGGCAGGGCGTCCAGCCGCAGCAGGCGTGGGTCCGGCGAGTGGGCGAAACCGACCGGGCCTTCGAGGACGCTGGCCCAGGGGCGCCCCTCGGCGTCCACCGTGCCCAGCAGCACGAAGGGCAACTGAAGGTAGAAGGCGCGGTGCTGCTCGGGCATGTGGTCGCGGATCACCCGCCGGCCCATGTCCGCCATGCGCTGAGCCACCCCGGCGCGTGCCTGCAGTTGCTGTTCCCCGGCGTGCCAGGGGGAGGGCTCGGTCGGCTGGTTCATGGTGGTGCTCCCGCTGGAGAGGCGTAAGGCCCGGCGCCGCCGTGGCTGCACCGGGGGCACGTCAGGCGCTTTGCAGGCCGGCGGCCGTGCGCGGCATCGGCACGAAGCCGGGCAGCGCTTCGACGCGGGCAAGCCAGGCGCGGACCTGGGGGTAGGGTTCCAGGGACACGTTGCCCTCCGGCGCGTGGGCGATGTAGCTGTAGCCGGCCACATCGGCCAGGGTCGCCTGGTCGCCGGCGAGGAAGGGGCGCTGGGCCAGTTCCTGCTCGATGACCGCGAGCAGCGCGTGGGAGCGGGCGATGGTGGGCTCGGCCTCGTAGGGCGCGCCGAACACGGTGATCAGCCGCGCGGTAGCCGGGCCCGAGGCGATCGGCCCGGCCGCCACCGAGAGCCAGCGCTGCACCCGGGCCGCGCCCAGCGGGTCGTCGGGCAGCCAGCGGCCGGCCGGGTCATGCTTCTTCGCCAGGTACACGAGGATGGCGTTGGAGTCACTGAGCACCACGCCGTTGTCGTCGATCACCGGGATCTGCCCGAAGGGGTTCATGGCGAGGAATTCCGGGCTCTTGTGGGCGCCCTTGGCCAGGTCGACGAAGACCAGTTCCGCCGGGACGCCCAGCAGCGAAAGGAACAGCTCGATGCGGTGGGCGTGGCCCGACAGGGGGTGGTGAAAGAGCTTGATCGGCTTGGACATGATGATCTCCGTGGCGCAGGGGGGAAACAGGGCCGGTCGGCCGTGCTGTGGAGTCATCTTCGGTGTGCAAGGGTTTGGATGGAATCGCCAGGAATGGCAATCCTTTGTTTTGGAATCTGGAATAAACGCCAAGCGGCTAGTCGTCGCCCGTCCCGTTCAGGGCGCCGTGGTTGCGCAAGCCGGCCACCGCCAGGTCGACGAAGCTGCGCACCCGCGCGGCGGCGCGGCGCCCCTCGCGGTACACCACATGCAACGGCACAGGGGGCGGGGCGAAGGCACCGAGAACGGTGCGCAACTGCCCGCTGGCCAACTGATCATGGGCCTGGTAGCCCAGGCAGCGCGTCAGGCCGCCGCCCAGGCAGGCCGCCTGGAGCGAGCCCTGGGCCGTGGCGCAGGTCAGGCGCGGGTGCAGCGGGTAAGGGCGCAGCTCACCGTCGACGCGAAAGCGCCACTCGGGGAGCCGCGAGTCGGCCAGGGCATGGATGATCCGGTGCCGGGCGAGGTCCGCCGGGGCCTGGGGCTCGCCGTGCCGGGCCAGGTAGGCGGGGCTGGCGCAGACCACCCGGCGCACCTGGCCGACCGGCAGCGCCACCAGGGAGGAATCCGGCAGGCTGCCGGCGACGATGGCCACGTCGAGGCCTTCCTCGTGCAGGTTGGGCAGCCGTTCCAGGTAGCGGACGACCACATCCACTTCGGGGAAGCGCTGCAGGTAGTCCAGCAGCATCGGGGTCAGCACCTGCTGCCCGAGCAGCAGCGGCATGCTTACCGTGAGCCGGCCGCGCGGTTCGAGGTGCAGCCCGGCGGCCGAGGCTTCGGCTTCCCGCACCTGCAGCAGCAGCCGCTCGCAGTCGCCGGCGAAGCGCTGCCCGGCTTCGGTCAGCGTCACGCCCTGGGTGCTGCGCTGCAGCAGGGCCAGGCCCAGGCGCTGCTCCAGTGCCTCCACGGCGCGGGTCACGGTGGGCGCCGACAACCCCAGTTGGCGCGCGGCGGCGGCCAGGCTCAGGGTCTGGCTGACGGCGAGGAAGGCCTGCATCTGCCCGTGGCGGTCCATGTTCAGGGCTGCCGGTTGCGGTTCAGCGCCGGGTCCCGGGCCAGGCGTTCTGTGCAGAAGTCGACGAAGGTGCGCACCTTGGCGGCGATCCGCCGTCCGCCCTGGTACACCACGTGGATCGGCAGCGGCGGTTGCTCGAAGGCCTCCAGGACGATCTCCAGTTCACCCCGGCGCACCTTGTCGGCCACCTGGTAGCTCAGCACCCGCGTCAGCCCCCAGCCCAGGCAGGCGGCGTGGATCGCCGCCTGGTTGGCGGTGACCACCAGGCGCGGCTGCGGGCGGATGTTCAGCGGCCGGTCCCCCTCGATGAACTGCCACTCGCCCGGCGCCTGGCTGCTGGACGAGGCCACCACCTGGGCCTCCTGCAACTGCATGGGGTGAGTGGGCCGGCCGTGGGTGGCGAGGAAGCCCGGCGAGGCACAGACCACCCGGCGCACTTCGCCGACGCGCACGGCGTTGAGGCCGCTATCCGGCAGGTGGCCGATGCGCACCGCGACATCGATGCCTTCGTCCACCATGGTGACCACCCGGTCCACCAGCAGCGCCTTGATCTGTACCGCCGGGTGCTGGTCCAGGTACTCCACCATCAGCGGGGTGACGAACAGCTCGCCGAACAGCACCGGCGCGGTAACGCTCAGTTGGCCGCGCGCGGTGGCGTGGCTGCCGGCGGCGGATTCCTCGGCCTCCTCCAGCTCGGCGAGGATGCGCCGGCAGTCCTCCACGTAGCGCTGGCCGGCCTCGGTGATGTGCACGCTGCGGGTGGTGCGGGCCAGCAGCAGGGTGCCGATGCGCTCCTCCAGCGCCGCCACGGCGCGGGTCACGCTGGGTGGCGACATGTTCAGGCGGCGCGCGGCGGCGGCGAAGCCCTGTTCCTCGGCCACGGCGAGAAACACCTGCATCTCCTGGAAACGGTCCATCACGGGCTCCTGTGGGGCGATGCGCAAGAGTGGGGCTTGTGTTGCGTCGCTGGCAACAGATCGTCCCTGGCGATGGGGGTTCTTGCCGGGTGTGTCGGTACGGGCACCGTGCCGGCGGTTTTGCTTGCCCAGGTCTAAGGGGCCGGGCGCCGGGTCTGCTACCCTGCGCGCCCCAATTCCGCTGACATGGAGGTTGCATGCGCATTGTCCTTTCTTACCGTGGCGTTGTTTCCGGGCTGATCTTCGCGCTGGCGGCGCTGCCCCTGCCTGGCCGGGCGGACGAGGCTTCGGCCCCGGCGGTGGAGATCCCGGTGTGGAACCGCAGTTGGGTCGGCACCCTGGGCACCAGGACGGTGGAGGTGTCCCTGCAGCGGGTGGCCGATGGCCTGCGCGGCCGCTATTGCTACCAGCCTTGCAGCAACCAGACGCGCGACGTGCTCAGGCTCAGCGGGCGTATCGCCGGCGAGGGGGCCGAGCTGGGCGAGACCGACAGCAGCCGTGCCAACGTGGCGACGGGGACCTGGCGCATCACCTCGCTGGAGAAGGGCCTGACCGGCACCTGGATTTCGCCCAACGGCAAGCGCTCGTTGCCCCTGGCCCTGCGCCCGGCCACTGCCGAGGACGCGCTGGAGGCGCGCTTCCCCTTCGAGCTGCGCCTGGTGGCGGATGCACCGCCCGAGGAGGAGGGCGACGGTTGCCCCACGCCGCCGATGGTCTCGGCCATCCGCCTGTACAAGGACGGCCAGTTGGTGCAGACCCTGCCCACCGAGTCCCAGGGCACCTGCGGGATGTTCACGCCCTCGCTGATCGACGCCAACTTCGACGGCTGGCCGGACCTGACCATCGCCCAGTTCCTCCCGGCCGGCCCCAACATCCCCCACCAGACCTGGCTCTACGACCCGGCCACCGGCCGCTATGTCGATGCCCCGCCCATGCTGCAGGGCATCAGCTCGGCGGAGTTCGATCCGGTCCACCGCATCGTTTACACCTACTGGCGCGCCAGTTGCTGCGAACACGGCGTTTCCACCTACCGCTGGCAGGACGGCGACGTGCAGGAGGTGGACACCCGCAGCAGCTACCTGCTGCCGCTGATGGACGGCGACAAGCGGCGCCTGTGCTACGTCATGCCCAGCTACGGCGACGGCTTCATCGAATACAGCAGCCGGGTGGAGCAGGGCGACGATGGCCGCCTGCGCCTGCGCGGGCTCGACCCCGCGTCCTGCGACATGGGCGAAGGCAATTTCCTCGAACGCACCTACATCGAAATCTGGAAACCTGCGCCGCCCGGCCAGCCGCCGACCCTGCTGCGCACGGAGGAAACCACCTGGAAACCGGTGCAGACCGCCGCCGGCCAGCGCTACTGCCCCGAAGTGCCGTACTACGACAACGGCCGCATCCGCCGCATGCTGAACGACAACCCGGACCTGTGCAGCGAACAGAACCCGCTGCAACCCTGACCTCGCGCCCGACAGCAGCCCGGCGCATCCCTGGGCTGAAGCCCAGGCTACGGGTGTTTCCGGGCGGAGGGATGGCGCTTCACCTCTCCACCACGAGTTCCCAGGCGTGGCTTTGCGTAGCCCGGACTTCAGTCCGGGAAGGGTGCCGAGCCCGTGCCTGGGTACAGTCCGGCGCATCCCTGGGCTGAAGCCCGGGCTACGGGCGTTTCCAGGCGGGTAGGGTGAGCGGCGCTTCACCCCTCCACCGTGAACTCCCAGGCGTCGCTCTGCGTAGCCCGGACTTCAGTCCGGGACGGTGCCGAGCCCGTGCCTGGGTACAGCCCGGCGCATCCCTGGGCTGAAGCCCAGGCTACGGGTGTTTCCAGGTGGGTAGGGTGAGCGGCGCTTCACCCCTCCACCGTGAAACACCCAGGCGTGGCTCTGCGTAGCCCGGACTTCAGTCCGGGAAGGGTGTGGAGTGTCCCCGGATTGAAGCCCTGGGTACGTGGCAGCCTGGCACCCGTTGAACGGGCCAAGGGGAGGGGCGGCGAGCGGGCGCGCAACGAAAAAGAGCGCCCTGGGGCGCTCCGTTTCGATGGGGTGGGGTCAGCGGTTGAAGCGGTCCACCAGTGAGTACTGGCCGTGGGCGGTGCGGGCCAGCTCTTCGCTCAGCAGGGCGGTGCGCTGGGCTTCGCCCGAGGTCTGGTCGGCGAGCTGGGCGATGCTGCCGATGCGCACGTTGATCTCTTCGGCCACGGCGCTCTGTTCCTCGGTGGCGGCGGCGATCTGGTCGGTCATGGCGGTGATGTTGGCCACGGCTTCGCTGATGCCCACCAGGGCCTGGTCGGCCTGCAGCACCTGCTCGACGCCTTCGTCGGCCTGGCGACGACCGTTTTCCATGGTGCGCACGGTTTCCTCGGCGGTCTTCTGCAACTGGGCGATGAGCTGGTGGATCTGCCCGGTGGACTCGGCGGTGCGTTGCGCCAGGGAGCGCACCTCGTCAGCCACCACGGCGAAGCCCCTGCCCATTTCGCCGGCGCGGGCAGCCTCGATGGCGGCGTTGAGGGCGAGCAGGTTGGTCTGGTCGGCGATGCCCTTGATCACGTCCACCACGCCACCGATCTCGTTGCTGTCCTGGGCCAGGCGGGCGACGGTCTCGCTGGTCTCGATCACCGACTGCGACAGGCGTTCGATGGCGGCGCGGGTCTCGGCGGCAACGTGCCGGCCCTGGGTGGTGAGGCGGTTGGCTTCTTGGGTGGCGTCGGCAGTGCGCTGGACGTTGGAGGCGACTTCCTGGGTGGTGGCGGCCATCTGGTTGACGGCGGTGGCCGCCTGGTCGGTCTCCTGGCGCTGACGCTCCAGCCCGTCGGAGCTGTTGTGGGCCAGGGCGTCGGCCTGGCGGGCCTGGTCGGTGAGGTGCTCGGCGGTGTCCTGCAGGCGGGTGAGGCAGGTCTTGAGGCGTGCCTCCTGGCTGAGCAGGGCCATCTCCAGGCGGGCCTGGTCGCCCCGGCTGTCGGTGTACATCCGTGCGATCAGCGGGTCGGAGGTGGTCTGTTCGGCAAGCTGCAGCAGGCGCTTGATGCCGCGCCCTTGCCAGGCGAGGCCGATCAGCCCGAGTGGCACGGAGAGCAGGGCGGCGAGCAGGAAGCCCCAGTGGGAGGTCAGCCAGGCGCCGATGAAGAAGCCGATCTGGCTGATGAGGATGAACGGCAGCCAGTCCTGCAGCACCGGCAGCCAGCGGTCCTGGCTGGGGATGGCGGACTTGCCAGCGTTGATCCGTGCGTAGAGCGCCTCGGCCCGGCGCACCTGCTCGGCGGTGGGCTTGACCCGCACCGACTCGTAGCCGGTGACCTGGCTGCCCTCGAAGATGGGCGTGACGTAGGCGTTGACCCAGTAGTGGTCGCCGTTCTTGCAGCGGTTCTTGACGATGCCCATCCACGGCCGGCCCTTTTTCAGGGTGGCCCACATGTGGGCGAACACGGCGGGGGGCACGTCCGGGTGACGGACGAGGTTGTGTGGAGCGTGGATCAGCTCTTCCCGGGAATAGCCGCTGATCTCGACGAAGGCCTGGTTGCAGTAGGTGATGACACCCTTGCCGTCCGTGGTCGAAATGAGGCGCTGCTCGGCGGGGTAGGTCCTTTCGCGTTGGGTAACCGGTTGGTTGTTTCGCATGTTGTTCTTCCGCAAGGCTTGAGGCGGGTATCGGCTCTGGTGAACCAAAGTTGAGCCATTTTTTGCCGTGCAGTGTAAACAGTTTGTGTCGTGTCGCCGTCGGGAAAGTTTCCCGCCAACCAGCGACCCAGAGCCTTCGCGGGGCTCCGGGTCGCTCGCAAGTCAGGCCGCGAGCAGCTGGCGCAGCACGTAGTGGAGGATGCCGCCGGCCTTGAAGTACTCCACCTCATTGAGGGTGTCGATGCGGCAGAGCACCTCGACGTTCTCGCGGGAGCCGTCCTCGCGGGTGATCTCCAGGGTCAGGTCCATGCGCGGGCGCAGCTCTACGCCGCTGAGCCCGAGGATGGCGATCCGCTCGCGCCCGGTCAGGCCCAGGCTCTTGCGGTCGGTGCCCTCCTTGAACTGCAGCGGCAGCACGCCCATGCCCACCAGGTTGGAGCGGTGGATGCGCTCGAAGCTCTCGGCGATCACCGCCTTGACCCCCAGCAGGTTGGTGCCCTTGGCCGCCCAGTCGCGGGAGGAGCCGGTGCCGTATTCCTTGCCGGCGATGATCACCAGCGGCGTGCCTTCGGCCTGGTAGCGCATGGCGGCGTCATAGATGGCCAGCTTCTCGCCGCTGGGCACATGCAGGGTGTTGCCACCTTCCTCGCCGCCGAGCATCTCGTTGCGGATGCGTATGTTGGCGAAGGTGCCGCGCATCATCACTTCGTGGTTGCCGCGCCGCGAGCCGTAGGAGTTGAAGTCCCGCGGCTCCACGCCGTTTTCCCGCAGGTAGCGCCCGGCGGGGCTGTCGGCCTTGATGTTGCCGGCCGGGGAGATGTGGTCGGTGGTCACCGAGTCCCCCAGCAGGGCGAGGACCCGGGCTTTTTGCACGTCTTCCACCTTGGGCGGCGCACCGGCGATGTCAGCGAAGAACGGCGGGTGCTGGATGTAGGTGGAGTCGGCCTGCCAGGCATAGGTGTCCGATTCGGGCACCTGGATGGCGCGCCACTTCTCGTCGCCGGCGAAGACCTCGGCGTACTCCTTGCGGAACATCGCGGTGTCGACCTTGGTGATGGCTTCGGCGATCTCCTTCTGGCTCGGCCAGATGTCCTTCAGGTACACCGGCTGGCCGTCCTTGCCTTCGCCCAGCGGTTCGCGGCTGATGTCCAGGCGCACGCTGCCAGCCAGGGCATAGGCGACCACCAGGGGCGGTGAGGCCAGCCAGTTGGTCTTCACCAGCGGGTGCACGCGGCCTTCGAAGTTGCGGTTGCCGGAGAGTACCGAGGCCACGGTCAGGTCGCCCTGCTGGATGGCCTTCTCGATGGGCTCCAGCAGTGGGCCGGAGTTGCCGATGCAGGTGGTGCAGCCGTAACCCACCAGGTCGAAGCCCAGCTCATCGAGGTACTTCGTCAGCCCGGCGGCGGCGAAGTACTCGGTCACCACCTTGGAGCCGGGCGCCAGGGAACTCTTCACCCAGGGCTTGCGCGTCAGGCCCTTTTCCACGGCCTTCTTCGCCACCAGGCCGGCGGCCATCATCACGCTGGGGTTGGAGGTGTTGGTGCAGGAGGTGATGGCGGCGATCACCACGGCGCCGTCGCTCAGGCGGTGGGTGCGGCCCTCGTATTCGTAGTCCATCACGCCGCTCTGTACGCTGCCGCCCACGGCGGTGCCACCGCCGCCCTCGCTAAGCAGGCGGCCGTCCTCCTTGGCGCTGGGCTTGAGTTGCAGGGCGATGAGGTCGTCGAAGGTGCTGGCCACCTGGGTCAGCGGCACCCGGTCCTGCGGGCGCTTGGGCCCGGCCAGGCTGGCTTCCACCGTGCCCATGTCCAGGGACAGGCTGTCGGTGAACAGCGGTTCGTCGCCGGCGTTGCGCCACAGGCCCTGGGCCTTGCAGTAGGCCTCCACCAGTTTGACCGTGGATTCCGGGCGACCGGAGAGGCGCAGGTAGCCGAGGGTCACCTCGTCCACCGGGAAGAAACCGCAGGTGGCGCCGTATTCCGGGGCCATGTTGGCGATGGTGGCGCGGTCGGCCAGGGGCAGGTCGGCGAGGCCGTCGCCGTAGAACTCGACGAATTTCCCCACCACGCCCTTCTTGCGCAGCATCTGGGTGACGGTGAGCACCAGGTCGGTGGCGGTGATGCCTTCCTTGAGCTTGCCGCTGAGCTTGAAGCCGATCACCTCGGGGATCAGCATCGACACCGGCTGGCCGAGCATCGCCGCTTCCGCCTCGATGCCGCCCACGCCCCAGCCGAGCACGCCGAGGCCGTTGATCATGGTGGTGTGGGAGTCGGTGCCCACCAGGGTGTCGGGGAAGGCGTAGGTCAGGCCGTCTTCCTCCCGCGTCCAGACGGTGCGGCCGAGGTATTCCAGGTTCACCTGGTGGCAGATGCCGGTGCCCGGCGGAACCACGCTGAAGTTGTCGAAGGCGCTCTGGCCCCAGCGCAGGAAGGCATAGCGTTCGCCGTTGCGCTCCATCTCGATCTCGACGTTCTGCTCGAAGGCCTCGGGGCTGGCGAAGCGGTCCACCATCACCGAGTGGTCGATCACCAGGTCCACCGGGGACAGCGGGTTGATCTTCTGCGGGTCGCCACCGGCCTTGGCCACGGCGTCACGCATGGCGGCCAGGTCGACCACGGCAGGTACGCCGGTGAAGTCCTGCATCAATACCCGCGCCGGGCGGTACTGGATCTCGCGCTCGGAGCTGCGGGTCTTCTGCCAGGCCACCAGGGCTTCGAGGTCTTCGGGGCCGACGGTTTCGTTGTCTTCCCAGCGCAGCAGGTTTTCCAGCAGCACTTTCAGGGACAGGGGAAGCTTGTCGATGCTGCCGAGGCGCTTGGCGGCCTCTGGCAGGCTGAAGTAGTGATAGGTCTTGCCGTCCACCTCGAGGGTGCGGCGGCTGTTCAGGCTATCCAGGGAAGGCATGTGACATCTCCTTTTGGCCCACACGGCATGGGCCGATACAGGGGGCGTAACCCAGCAAAGCTAGCTCTGCTTGGCGGGGCACGCCATGTTCTGGACCCACGTTCCGCCAGCATGGTTCCTCTTGCTGCATCACTGCGTGCGTAGGAATTTTCCGTCAGTGGCTGTGTGAAATCGGGTGCTGCGGCTCTATAGTGCGCGGCCAAGGAGACACCACCATGAACACCCTGTTACTGCACTGCCGCCCCGGCTTCGAGGGCGAAGTGTGCGCCGAGATATCCGACCTGGCCGCCCGACTGGATGTGCCCGGCTACGCCAAGGGCAAGGCCAGCAGCGCCTATGCCGAGTTCATCTGCCAGGACGCCGACGGCGCTGAGCTGCTGATGCGCGGCCAGCGTTTCGCGCGCCTGATCTTCCCGCGCCAGTGGGCCCGTGGCGGCTTCGTAGCGCTGCCCGAGACCGACCGCATCAGCGTGCTGCTGGAGCAGCTGGGCGCGTACCCGGTGTGCGGCAGCCTCTGGCTGGAGGTGCTGGACACCAATGAAGGCAAGGAGCTGTCGAATTTCTGCAAGAAGTTCGAGGGCCCGCTGCGCAAGGCACTGGAGAAGGCCGGCCGCCTGCAGGATGACCCGCGCCTGCCGCGCCTGCTGCTGACGTTCCGCAGTGGCCGCGAGGTCTTCGTCGGGCTGGCCGAGCCGGACAACTCCGCCCTCTGGCCCATGGGCATCCCGCGCCTGAAGTTTCCCCGCGAGGCGCCGAGCCGCTCGACTCTGAAGCTGGAGGAGGCCTGGCACACCTTCATCCCCCGCGAGCAGTGGGAAACGCGCCTGTCCGGTGACATGACCGGTGTCGACCTGGGGGCTTCTCCTGGCGGCTGGACCTACCAGTTGGTACGGCGCGGGATGCTGGTCACCGCCATCGACAACGGTCCGATGGCCGAGAGCCTGATGGACACCGGCCTGGTGCAGCACCTGATGGTCGACGGCTTCACCTACAAGCCGAAGCAGCCGGTGGACTGGATGGTCTGCGACATCGTCGAGAAGCCGGCGCGCAACGCCGCGCTGCTGGAGACCTGGATCGGCGAGGGGCTGTGCCGCGAGGCGGTGGTCAACCTCAAGCTGCCGATGAAGCAGCGCTACGCAGAAGTGCAGCGCCTGCTGCAACGCCTGGAAGAGAGTTTCAAGGCGCGCCGCATCAAGGTGGCGATGGCCTGCAAGCAGCTCTACCACGACCGCGAGGAAGTCACCTGCCACCTGCGGCGCCTCGGCTGAGGCCGCCGCTCAGTGGGGCAGGGGCTGCAGCTCCGGCAGCTCCACTTCACCGGCCAGGCTCACCTGGCCCGGCCACCAGGACCCGTTGAACAGGTACTGCCCGCTGAAGCCGCTGAAGCGCAGGCCGAGGCGGTCACCCGGTTGCAGCCGGGTGCTCACCGAAGGCAGGCGCACGTCGGCCCGCGCGGCCAGCGGGGTGACCTGCTCGCTCAGCACCTCCACATCCCCGTTGGCCCGGCGCACGGCGAGGGCGGCGAAGACTTCGTGATCGTCCTCCCGGGGGCGCAGGTGCAGCAGGGGCGGCCCGACCAGGGCTGCCGGCTGTTCGATCTGCTTCAGCTCGACAAAGGCCGCCGGCTGCAGCCAGCCGCTGGTGGCAGGGCGCAGGCGGGTTTCCGGCAGCGGCAGCGGGCCGTCCAGGCGCGGTGCTTCGTGCAGGGCCAGGCCCTCGTCGGTGGACAGGCTCAGGCACAGGCGCGGGATGCTGTCCGCCGCGCCGTGACGGCCGCGCAGGCGGTCTTCGTACCAGTTCACCACGGCGGTTTCGAGGTTGAGGGCCTGGCCATCGCAGTGCAGCACCGGTTCGTTGTTGAAGGGCGGCAGGCCGCTCCAGCGCTGCAGCGGTGGCGGCAGGATGTGCCCGCCCTGGATGCCCAGCAGGCGCACGTCGGCGCTGCCCTGGCGCAGGCAGTCGCGAATGGCCAGGCCCTGGTCGAGGGGGAAGAGGGTGTCGCGCAGGCCCTGGATCAGCAGGGCATCGGCTCGCGGGCGGCGGCCTCGCTCGCAGTAGGCCGCCAGGCTGTGGGCGTGGAGTTCGTCGCGCACCGGCTCGGTCAGTTCGCCGCCGGCACTGCGCAGGTAGGGCGCCTGGATGAATTTGCCGAGGTCATAGCCGGTGGCCAGGCCGAGGCTGACCAGTACGCCGGTCCAGCCCACCTTGAGGCGGCCGCCAGGGGCGAGGGCGTCGGCCAGGTCGTACCAGGTGGCGATGGGCACCAGCACGTCGATGCGCGGGTCTTCGCTGGCGGCCAGCAGTTGCACGGCACCGCCGTAGCTTTCCCCGAGCATGCCCACGCGCGGGTCGCCAGGGCCGTCCTCGGTCAGGCGCGGTAGATGGGCGCTGGCCCAGTCCACCACGGCGAGGGCATCCTGCACCTCGTAGCGCGGGTCCATCATCTCGATGTCGCCTTCGCTGCCGCCCCAGCCGCGCTGGTCGTAGCTGACCACCCAGTAGCCGGCGCGCCAGGCCCGCAGGGCGCTGCGCCCGGAAATCATGCGCTGGCCGTAGAAACCGTCCGGCCCGGTGACCCGCCAGCCTCCCCAGCCGTGGGTATGCACCACCAGCGGGGCGGTTTCCCCGGCGGCGAGGGCGGGCTGGAACACGGTGGCGGAGAGCCGCGTGCCGTCGCGGGCGATGATCACCGCGTCGTACCAGGTGGCGGGCAGGGCCTTGCCGGCCTGGGTGGCGTAATCGGGCAGGTGGTCGCGGGCGGCGCAGCCGCCGAGCAGGAGGAGGGCGAGCAGCAGGCAGGTCAGGCGCATGGTGGTTGGGCATTTGATGGGCGTGGCGCGGCAGGCTACCACCGTTGCGTTCCGTCCGGCGGCCCATCCAAGGTCGGGCTCGGGAGTGGGCGGACGCGGCGCTTTGCGCGACAATGGCGCCCCTTCGACGGAGTGCCCCATGACCGATCAGCCCGATGCCATTCTCGACGCCACCGGCCTCAACTGCCCCGAGCCGGTGATGATGCTGCACAACAAGGTGCGCGACCTGCAGGCCGGCGGCCTGCTCAAGGTGATCGCCACCGATCCCTCGACCCGCCGCGACATTCCGAAGTTCTGCATGTTCCTCGGCCATGAGCTGGTGGACCAGGCCGAAGAGGCGGGGACTTACCTGTACTGGATTCGCAAGAAAGCCGATTAGCAAACAGGGCCCGAAAGGGCCCTGTTGCGTTGGGGCGACGTTCTCGCCGGGTCAGGCCGCAGCGGCCGGGCGCTGGCTCAGGTGGCGGATGTGCGCCCGGGCGCTGCCGGTGATGCGGTAGCTGAGCATCACCGCCGCCACCGTCAGGCCGACGATCAGCCCTTGCCACAGTCCGCGCGGGCCGCTGGCTTCGCCCAGCCAGTCGGTCAGCCCCAGCACCCAGCCCACCGGCAGGCCGATGCCCCAGTAGGAGAACAGGGTGATGACCATGGTGGCACGGGTGTCCTGGTAGCCCCGCAGCGCGCCGGCGGCAGTCACCTGGATGGCGTCGGAGAACTGGAACAGCGCGGCGAACACCAGCAGCGAGGCGGCCATGGCGATCACCTCCGTGTCCGGCGTGTAGATGCCGGCGATGCCGTGGCGCAGCAGCAGCATCAGGCTCGCCGAGAGGCAGGCGTAGGCCAGTGCGGTGACCATTCCGACGCCGGCGGCGAAGCGCGCCTCGCGGGGCTCGCCACGGCCCAGGGCCTGGCCGACGCGCACGGTGACGGCCATTGCCAGGGAGTAGGGGATCATGAACACCAGGGAGCTGAAGTTCAGGGCGATCTGGTGGCCGGCCACCACATTGGCGCCGAGGCCGCCGATCAGCAGGGCGATCACCGCGAAGATGCTCGATTCGGCGAACACCGCGATGCCGATGGGCAGGCCCACCGACAGCAGGCGGCGGATCACCGACCAGTCGGGCCGCTCGAAGCGGGTGAACAGGGCGCTGCTCTGGTAGACGCGGGCGAAGCGCACCCAGCCGAGCATGCCCAGGAACATCATCCACATCACCGTGCCGCTGGCCCAGCCGCAGCCCACGCCGCCCATGGCCGGGAAGCCCAGGTGGCCGTAGATCAGCACGTAGTTCAGCGGGATGTTCAGCAGCAGCCCGCAGATGCCCAGCACCATGCTCGGGCGGGTCTTGCCCAGGCCGTCGCTGAAGCAGCGCAGCACCTGGTAGAGCGCCACGGCCGGCAGCCCGTAGGCGATGCCGTGCAGGTAGCCCATGCTCGGGGCGATCAGGTCTTCCTCCACCCCCATCAGGTGCAGCACCGGCTCGGCGCACAGCAGCAGGCCGGCACCGCCCAGGCCCACGGCCACGGCCAGCCACAGCGCCTGGCGCACCAGCGGGCCGATCTCCCCCTGCTGGCCGGCGCCGAAGCGCTGCGCCACCTTGGCGGTGGTGGCCAGGAGGATGCCGGTCATCAGCAGGAACACGGGCACCCAGATGGAGTTGCCCAGGGCCACGGCGGCCAGGTCGCGCGGGCTCACGCGGCCGGCCATCACGGCGTCGACGAAACCCATGGCCGAGTGGGAGAGCTGGGCAATGATGATCGGCAGGGCGAGGGTGAATAGGGCTCGGAGTTCGCGACGGGTACGGTCGAGGCGAGTTCGAATGGTCACGGGAGGTCTTTCCATGGCTGTGTAGCGTTCACCGGTACGGCGGTGGCGTCCGTCTTGCGTATGCCCGGCGAGCACCCCTAAAAACTGGCTGCGTGGCCATCGCTGCGTTAAAAACACGCTCGTGCGCGAGTCCGATCAAAATGCTCATTTACACTGCGTAAACTGCGCTTTTTCGCCTGTTTTTGCCTTGCGCTGACTGCCTCGCTTACGTTTTTAGAAGTGCCCTGTCGGGCCGCCTGACTGCGATGGGCTCGCAGCGGGCGCTGAAGCGGCCGTGGCAGGGGGACTGCCGGCGATGGGGAATCAGCGGAGGCGAAAGACCGCGTAGTCTACGCGTTGACGCATGGGTCAGGAAAGGGCTGTAGGACCTTGCGCGACGGATTCCGTAGAATGCCCACCCCGCCCATGGAGTGCCCCCATGCAGATCCTCGCTGACGAGAACATTCCCCTGGTCGATGCCTTCTTCGGAGGCTTCGGCAGCATCCGCCGCCTGCCCGGCCGGGCCATCGACCGCGCCGCCCTGGGCGATGCCGAGGTGCTGCTGGTGCGCTCGGTGACCCATGTGGACCGCGCCCTGCTGGAAGGCAGCGCGCTGCGCTTCGTCGGCACCTGCACCATCGGCACCGACCACCTGGACACCCAGGCCCTCGACGCGGGCGGCATCGCCTGGTCCAGTGCGCCCGGCTGCAACGCCCGGGGCGTGGTGGATTACGTGCTAGGCAGCCTGCTGACCCTGGCCGAGGACGCCGGCATCGACCCGGCCAGCCGCACCTATGGCGTCGTTGGCGCCGGCCAGGTGGGCGGGCGCCTGGTGCGGGTGCTACGCGAGCTGGGCTGGACCGTGCTGGTCTGCGACCCACCGCGCCAGGCGGCCGAGGGGGGGGACTACGTGGACCTGGACACCCTGCTGGCGCGCAGCGACGCCATCAGCCTGCACACCCCGCTGGAGAAGGCCGGCGACCACCCCACCCATCACCTGCTCGATGCCACCCGCCTGGCCGCCCTGCGCGAAGGCGCCTGGCTGATCAATGCCGCCCGTGGCGCGGTGGTGGACAACCGCGCCCTGCGCGACGTGCTGGGCCGGCGCCCGGACCTGCGCGTGGTGCTGGACGTGTGGGAGGGCGAGCCCGAGGCAGACCCGCAACTGGCCGCGCTGTGCCGCATCGCCACCCCGCACATCGCCGGCTACAGCCTGGACGGCAAGCTGCGCGGCACCGAGCAGATCTACCAGGCCTTCTGCCGGGCCCTGGATCAGCCCGAGACGGTGCGCCTGGCCGATCTGTTGCCGGCGCCCTGGCTGCCCGAACTGGCTCTGGATGCCAGCGCCGATCCGCAGTGGGCGCTGTCCATGCTCTGCCGCGCGGTGTACGACCCGCGCCGGGACGACGCCGACTTCCGCCGCAGCCTGGTGGGCGACGCCACCCAGCGCCGCGCCGCCTTCGACGCACTGCGCAAGCACTACCCGGTGCGCCGCGAGATCGATGGCCTGCGGGTACGCCTGCTGGGCGAGTCGCCCGCGTTGCAGCGCTGCATCTGCGCCCTCGGCGCGACCCTCGCCTGACCTGCGGCGTGCTGCCGCGCAACGGCGCCGCCTGCCTGCCGCTGGCGCCGTGCTATAACCCTTGGACTTCAAGCCCCGCAACCACGGAGATGGACGAATGAGCGACACCCAGAACACCCCCAAGTCGAATGCCGCCGAAATCCTCAGCAGCTATGACCTGAGCACGGCGAAGGACTTCGAGTGGACGGGGCGCAGCATGGACTGGTTCCTGCAGATGCTGGTGCGCCAGGCCAACGAACTCGGCGTGGAAGTGGGCATCACCCTCACCGTCGGCGCGGGCCTGGTCAGCGGCACGCTGATCTCCGTGGAGAGCTACTTCGACCTGTTCGCCCAGGAATACGCCCACTCCTGGCCGGAGGAGGGCCGCGAGGACATCCGCGCCACCTTCGCCAAGCTCGGCGTCATGGCCAAGTCCACCGGGGAAGACCCCAACCTGCTGCCGCCCCAGTACATCCACCTGCGTGATGTCAGCGTCTATGCCGCCGGCGGCCTGACCTGCACCGGGCTGACCCTGTGGCGCGGCACCCTGGCCTCGGTCACCGGTTTCAACCTCGGCACCCTCAGTTGATCCTGCCGACGGCCCGCATGGCCGTCAGTTCTGGCCGTCCGGCCGCTTCGTCCTGAAGCGGCTTGGGCGTTCGGAAGCCCTTCTCGTCTCGCTCGCTGTTCATGAGCCCGTTCGCTTCGGTTGGGAGCGGCGCATCGTGACACCCCATGAGCACTATCGAGCGGACGGATTTCCGCACCGCCAGGCCGGCTCCTTCGTGCGCCTGGCCAGCCGGGCCATCTGGCTGCTGGAAAGCGCCCGAACGCTGCGCTCGCTGCCCGATGGAAGGCTCAACCCAGCGTTGTGCTGTGTTCCAGCAACACCGACTCGTCGGCCTTCAGGCGGCTGGGGAGGAAGTCGCGGAGGAACTCCACCCAGGTGCGGATCTTCGCATCGAGGAACTGCCGCGACGGGTACAGCGCGTAGATGCCCAGCGGGAACAGGCTGTGATGGGGCAGCACCCGCACCAGGCTGCCGTCCCGCAGGCCATGCACCGCCGAGTACACCGGCAGCACGCCGATGCCCATGCCCGCCCGCAGCGCCTCGGTTAGCGCATCGGCGGTGTTCACCTGGAAGGGGGTCTGGGTGATGGTGATCATCTGCTGCCCGTCCGGGCCGTCGAAGGTCCACTTGTCCAGCGACATCACCGAGTTCACCAGGCGCAGGCAGCGATGCCCCAGCAGGTCGGCGGGCTGGCGTGGCGCGCCGTGCTTGGCGATGTAGCCGGGGGAGGCGCAGAGCACGCTGTAGGTGGTGCCCAACTGCTTGGAGATGAAGCCCGAGTCCGGCAGCTCCTGGGCGATCACCACCGAAATGTCGTAACCCTCGTCGAGGATGTCCGTGGTGCGGTTGGCCAGGGTCAGGTCGAAGCTCACGTCCGGGTAGGTCTCGGCGTACTGGGCGATGGCTTCGATCAGGTAGTGCTGGCCGATGCCGGTCATGGCATGGACCTTCAGGTTGCCGGCGGGGCGGGCGTGGGCTTCGCTGGCTTCGGCTTCGGCTTCCTCGATGTAGCCGAGGATCTGCTCGCAACGCATCAGGTAGCGCTGGCCGGCTTCGGTGAGGGCAATGCGGCGGGTGGTTCGGTGCAACAGGCGGGTTCGAAGGTGGGTCTCCAGGGTGGCGACCGCGCGGGAAACGTAGGAGGTGGTCAGGTCCAGTCGTTGGGCGGCGGCGGTGAAGCTGCCGGTCTCCGCGACACAGACGAAGGCACGCATGTTGAAGAGGATGTCCATCAAGGGCTCCGGCCCGGAACGGGGCGCGAATTCTGGCATGAAGTGGTGCCGCCGATTATGGCCGCTGAGTACACAATGAATCACCTATCCGTGTGCTTATCCTGACCCTGGGCGACACATAGAATCGCCGCCGTTACGGGCCACCAGAGCCCTTGCCATCAGGATTCGCCGCACGTGCCCCGCATCGATCGGCCCGGTTTGCTCCGGGTCAGCCTGTACGTCTGTTTCCCGCTCCTCTGTTCCTGCATCGACTCCAACGGCATCGCCCCGGCCAGCCAGGTCCCCGACCCGGCCGCGCTGGAGGTGGGGGCCGCCATCGCCTCGGCCGAGGCCCAGGCCGGCTGGCCAGCCAGCCAGTGGTGGCGAGCCTTCGGCGACCCGCAGCTGGACGCCTGGATGGACCGCGCCCTGGCCGGCAACCCGAGCCTGGACATGGCCGCCGCCCGGGTCCGCCAGGCGCGGGCCCTGGCCCATGTGGTGGAGGCGGACGAATCGCCCAGCCTCGGCCTGGCGGCCAAGGTGCAGCGCAAGCGCTGGCCCGACGACGCCTTCTATGGCCCCGGCGACCTGGCGCGCACCAGTTCGTGGAACAACACCAGCCAGCTCGGCTTCAGCTACCCGCTGGACCTCTGGGGCCGCGAGCGCGCCCGTGGCGAGGCGGCGGTGGACCGCGTCCGTGCCAGCGTCGCCGAAGCCCGCCTGGCAGCCCTGGAGCTGCAAGGCAACCTGGTGCGCGCCTACATCGGCCTCGCGCTTCATCACAGCCAGCTGGACATCGCCCAGGCCGAGCTGACCCAGCGCCAGCAACTGGTGGGACTGGCCAAGCGCCGTCGCCACGATGGCATCGGCACCCGCCTGGAGGTGACCCGTGCGGAAATGGGCATCCCGCCCGTGGAGCGGCAGATCGACGAACTGCGCGAAAGCATCGCCCTCGATCACAACCGGATCGCCGCACTGGCGGGGGAGGGGCCGGGGGCTGCCGAAACCATGGCACGGCCGCGTCTGGCGCTGCTCAGGGACATCGGCCTGCCGCCGCGCCTGCCCCTTGAGCTGCTCGGCCATCGCCCGGACCTGGTGGCGGCACGCTGGCAGGTGGCTGCCGAAGCCAAGGGTATCGAGGCGGCCAAGGCGGATTTCTACCCCAACGTCGACCTGCTCGGCGGCCTTGGCACCTCGGCGGTGCAGGGCGGTGTGCTGGATTTCCTGCGCTACGACACCCTCACCTGGGGCCTCGGCCCGGCGCTGTCCCTGCCGGTCTACGACGGCGGGCGGCGGCGCGGCCAACTGGCCGAAGCAACCGCCGGCTACGACCTGGCAGTGGGGCATTACGACCAGACCCTGGTGCAGGCCATCAAGGGCGTGGCCGATGCCCTGGTGCGTCTGGAGTCGCTGCACCAGCAACAGCGCCTGGCGGAAGTCTCCGTGGCCCAGGCTCGACACGCCTGCGACCTGACCCTGCTGGCCCAGCAACGCGGGCTGACCGACTACAGCGAGGTGCTGCAGGCACAGCCGGCCCTGTTCGAGGCCCAGCGCGTGGAGCAGCAGGTGCGCGCACGGCGCCTCGCCGCCCAGGCCGACCTGCTGCTGCAATTGGGCGGCGGTCTGCCCCAGGAGGCCGGCCCCGCCCCTGAACACCTGACGCCCTCCGAACCCCGCTTCCGCCTGGCACGCCCATGAACATCGACGCTACCTGGACCACGGCGCTGCGCCGTGACCTCGCCCATTGGGCCCGTACCGAAGGGGTCACCTGGGTCTTCATCTTCAAGGCCCTGCTCACCGCCTTCATCGCCCTGTGGCTGGCCTACCGCCTGGAGCTGCCGCAGCCCGGCACGGTGCTGGTCACCGTGTTCATCGTCATGCAGCCGCAAAGCGGCCAGGTCCTGGCCAAGAGCTTCTACCGCATCATCGGCACGCTGCTGGGGCTGACGGTGATGGTGGCGCTGATCGCCCTGTTCAACCAGGAGCGGGTGCTGTTCATGCTGGCCATCGCCATCTGGATCGGCCTGTGCACTGCCGGTGCGGCGCGCTACCGGGACTTCCGTGGCTACGCCTGCGTGCTGGCCGGCTACACCGCCGTGATCATCGGCCTGCCCGCCACCCTGCACCCCGAAGGCGCCTTCATGTCGGCGCTGTGGCGGGTGCTGGAGATCACCCTGGGCATCCTCTGCACCGGGCTGGTCAGCGCCCTGGTGCTGCCGCAGACCACCAGCGCCGACCTGCGTGGCACCTTGCAGGCGCGCTTCCGCGACTTCGCCGCATTCGCCTGCGAAGGCCTGGCCGGCAGCCTCGACAGCGAGCGCTTCGAAGCGCTCAACGCGCGCTTCGCCGCCGTGGCCGTGGGCCTGGAGAACATGCGCAACGCCACCACCTTCGAGGACCCGCACATGCGCATGCGCGCCGGGCGGCTGGCGCGGCTGAACAACGAGTTCATGGTCCTCTCCACGCGCTTCCACGCCCTGCATCAATTGCTCAAACGCCTGCACCTGAGCGGCGCCCACCTGGTGCGCGAGGCGTTGCAGCCGTGCCTGGGCGAAGTCTCGGCGCTGCTGGCCGCGCAGCGTGAACGCCTGGGCAGCGACGCCGAGGCGGCGGAGTTCGCCGAGCGCCTGGCTGCCTGCCGGCAGGAGTTGATGCAACTGATCCGCAGCGGGCGCGGCTGGCTGGCCGAGCGCCAGGTGGACGAGGCCGGCGCGCTGGATTTCGATACCGCTGCCGAGCTGCTGTTCCGCTTCGTCGACGACCTCCACGGCTACGCCATGACCCTGGCCTCGCTGCTGGAACACCGCCACCACCGCGAGGACTGGCAGGAGAGCTTCCGCCCCCGCGCCAACCCCCTGGCCGCCGCCGTGGCGGGGATGCGCAGCAGCTTGCTGATCCTCGCCCTCGGCACCTTCTGGATGGCCACCGCCTGGCCCGCCGGGGAGACCTTCACCATGACGGTGGGGATGATCTCGGCCCTGGCCTCGTCCTCCTCCAACCCCAAGCGGCTGGCGCTGCAACTGACCCTGGGCGCCACCGGCGGCGCCCTGGCGGGCCTCTTCACCACCTTCTGCGTGCTGCCCTCGCTGGATGGCTTCGTCATGCTCTGCTGCGCCCTGGCGCCCACCTTCGCCCTCGGCGCGCTGCTGCTCTCGCGCCCGGCCTGGTCGGGTTACGGCGTGGGGCTGCTGGTGTGGTTCTGCCTGCTGTCGCTGCCGGGCAACCTGGTGCAGTACGACCCTTACCGGCTGCTCAACGAGTACCTGGCGGTGCTGCTGTCGATGACCGTGGCGACCCTGGCGGCGGCGCTGATCCTGCCACCCAACCGGCCCTGGCTGTGGCGGCGCCTGGAGCACGACCTGCGCATGTGCGCGGTGCACACCGTCAGCGGGCGCATCCGTGGGCTGGTCAGCGGTTTCGAGAGCGGCACCCGCGACCTGCTGGCCCAGGCCTATGCCTTCTCTGCCGGGCGGCCGGACATCCAGCGCCGGCTGCTGCGCTGGATGTTCGCCGTGCAGGAGGTGGGGCACGCGGTGATCGAGCTGCGTCTGGAGCAGGCGCGCCTGCCGGCGCTGTCCTGTTATGCCGAATCCATGCCCTGGCGCCACGCCGTGCGCGCCATGGGCCGGGCGCTGATCCGCCTGCTGATCCAGCCTGGCGAGGTCAACCGCCAGCGTGCGTTGCAGGCCGTCGAACAGGCCATCGAGGCGGTGCGCGCCACCCCCGAACCCTGTGCGCCGCAGTTCGAGACCTCGCCGCTGCGCCGGTTGCAGAGCTACCTGCACTTCATCCGCACCTCCCTGCTTGACCCCCTGGCGCCCTGGGCCGAGCACCAGGGCGCCGGCACCACCCCGGTACCCGCCCATGCCCCGTGAAATCGCCGTGCACGGTGTCTACCTGCCGAGCCTGACATTGCTGTTTCTGATCACCCTGGTCGGCGGCTGGCTGATCGACCGCGTCGCCGCGCGGCTCGGCCTCTACCGCCTGGCCTGGCACCCCGTGCTGCTGCGGGTCTGCCTGTTCACCTGCCTGTACGCCTCCCTGGCCCTGGCCACCTACCGTTGAGAGACCCTGTCCGTGAAACGAATCATCAGTGTCGGCGCGACCCTGCTCATCCTCGCCCTGGCGGTGCTGTTGGTGCAGCGCCTGTGGCAGCACTACATGGACTCGCCCTGGACCCGCGACGGCCGGGTACGGGCCGACGTGATCAACATCGCCCCCGACGTGGCCGGGCTGGTGGTGGAGATCCCGGTGCGCGACAACCAGCGGGTCAAGGCCGGCGACGTGCTGGTGCGCATCGACCGCGCCCACTACGAGCTGGCCGTGCGTGACGCCGAAGCCGAGGTGGCCGCGCGCAAGGCCGACCTGGAGATGCGCCGGCTGAACGCCCGGCGGCGTGCCGACATGGACGACCTGGTGGTCTCGCGGGAGAACCGCGAGGACGCCAGCCACCTGGCCGACGGCGCCATGGCCCGCTACCGCCAGGCGCTGTCCCGGCTCGACGCTGCGCGGCTGGACCTGGATCGCACCGAAGTCCGTGCCCCGGTGGACGGCTACGTGACCAACCTCAACCTCTACCGGGGCGACTACGTGCACGCCGGGCAGGCCGGCATGGCGCTGGTGGACGCGCACTCCTTCTACGTCAACGGCTACTTCGAGGAGACCCGCCTGCCGCGCATCCGCCAGGGCGCGAAGGTGGAGATGCGCCTGATGAGCGGTGAGCGCCTGCTCGGCCACGTGGACAGCGTGGCGCGCGGCATCTACGACCGCGACAACCCGGAAAGCCGCGAGCTGGTGGCCGACGTGAACCCCACCTTCAACTGGGTGCGCCTGGCCCAGCGGGTGCCGGTGCGCATCCACCTGGACGAGGTGCCCGAAGGGCTGGAGCTGTCCGCCGGGATGACCTGCACGGTGGTGGTGGATGAGTCGCACCAGGGCCTGCCCGGCGCCTGAGGGATTGTTGACCAGCACGTCACAGTCCTTGTGCTGGATCGCCCTGTAAGCCCCGTGGGGCGGGCATTAGAATGGATTCCGCCTCCCACGAAAGAGGCACATGCTTGATCCACTTCACCGTTCGTGTGCGGTGTCGCGCAATACCTTCGGCCCGCTCGTGGAGGGCGGGCCGAAGCCCCTCTCAAGGCAATCGAGTACTAGAACTCATGAAAGCTTTCCTGTTGCTGGCGCTTGCCGGTCTGTCTCCGCTCGTCTTCGCTGCCTCGCCTGACCAGACCGTTCCCGCCGAGGTCGAGCACTATCAGTACGGCATGGATCTGGACATCGCCCGCGTGATTTCCCGTAGCGAGGTCCCCGATGTGTGCGGTGTGGTGCCGGCCTACCTGACCTACGAGGACCACCAGGGCAAGGTGCACCGCCTGGAATACATGGTGTTCGGCAATGGCTGCTCCAACTGAGCCGCCCCCCTGATCCGCCCGAGAAAGCCCGGCCATGTGCCGGGCTTTTTGCATAACGCAACCTGGCGTCAGGACGTCCGTAGGATGGCGCTGAGCGCAGCGAAGCCCATCGAGCCGGAGTACCCGGCAGCACGGTGCGGTGATCTGATGCGGTTCGCCGAGCTCACCGCATCCTACGGCGCGTGGTACGTGGCCTGGGCTCAGGCACTTTGTAGGATGGCGCTGAGCGCAGCGATGCCCATCGAGCCCGGAGTACCCCGGCAGCACGGTGCGGCGATCTGATGCGGTTCGCCGAGCTCACCGCATCCTACGGCGTGCGGTACGTGGCCCGGGCTCTCAGGTACTTCGTAGGATGGCGCTGAGCGCAGCGAAGCCCATCGAGCCCGGAGTACCCGGCAGTGCCGTGCAACGATCTGATGCGGTTCGCCGAGCTCACCGCATCCTACGGCGCGTGGTACGTGGCCTGGGCTCAGGCACTTCGTAGGATGGCGCTGAGCGCAGCGAAGCCCATCGAGCCGGAGTACCCGGCAGCACTGTGCTGTGATCTGATGCGGTTCGCCGAGCTCACCGCATCCTACGGTGCGTGGTACGTGGCCCGGGCTCAGGCACTTCGTAGGATGGCGCTGAGTGCAGCGAAGCCCATCGAGCCCGGAGTACCCGGCAGCACAGTGCGGTGATCTGATGCGGTTCGCCGAGCTCACCGCATCCTACGGCGTGCGGTACGTGGCCCGGGCTCTCAGGTACTTCGTAGGATGGCGCTGAGCGCAGCGAAGCCCATCGAGCGGGAGTACCCGGCAGCACGGTGCGGCGATCTGATGCGGTTCGCCGAGCTCACCGCATCCTACGGAGCGTGGTACGTGGCCCGGGCTCAGGCACTTCGTAGGATGGCGCTGAGCGCAGCGAAGCCCATCGAGCCCGGAGTACCCGGCAGCACGGTGCGGCGATCTGATGCGGTTCGCCGAGCTCACCGCATCCTACGGCGCGTGGTACGTGGCCCGGGCTCAGGCACTTCGTAGGATCGCGCTGAGCGCAGCGAAGCCCATCGAGCGGGAGTACCACCATGCAGACACGTAGCCCGGGCTTCAGCCCGGGAACGGAGCCTGCCATACCGGACTGAAGTCCGGGCTACCGCATGCGTAGCGAGGACGCCGGTATCACGGGCGAAGCCCACCCTGCGCAAGGAGGCTCGGGTTAACGCGGTGGTGGGAGCGAGCTTTGCTCGCGAACGCCCGACGCGGAGTTTCCCTTCGCTCGGCTGTTTTCCCCGTGTGGGTGCCTGTCAGTCAGCCAATTCCGCACGGTCGCGGAACTGTTCCAGCGCGGCGGGGTTGGCCAGGGCGTCGGTGTTTTTCACCGGACGACCGTGGACCACGTTGCGCACTGCCAGTTCGACGATCTTGCCGCTGATGGTGCGGGGGATGTCGCTGACCGCCACGATCTTCGCCGGTACATGGCGCGGCGTGGTGTTGTCGCGGATCACCCGGCGGATGCGCGCTTGCAAGGCTTCGTCGAGTGCCACGCCCTCGCGCAGGCGCACGAACAGCACCACCCGCACGTCGCCCTGCCAGTCCTGGCCGATGGCGATGGACTCCAGCACTTCCTCGATCTTCTCCACCTGGCGGTAGATCTCGGCGGTGCCGATGCGCACGCCGCCGGGGTTGAGCACCGCATCCGAGCGGCCATGGATCACCAGGCCCCCATGGACGGTTTCCTCGGCGTAGTCGCCGTGGGCCCAGACGCCGGGGAAGGTTTCGAAATAGGCCGCGCGGAATTTCTCCCCGTTCGGGTCGTTCCAGAACCCCACCGGCATCGACGGGAAGTGCCGGGCACAGACCAGTTCGCCTTTCTCGCCCACCAGGCGCTGACCCTGTTCCTCCCACACCTGCACGTCCATGCCCAGGCCCTTGCATTGCAGCTCGCCGCGCCACACCGGCAGCACCGGGTTGCCCAGGGCGAAGCAGGAGACGATGTCGGTGCCGCCGGAGATGGACGACACGCAGAGGTCCGTCTTGAAGCAGCGGTAGAGGTAGTCGAAGCCTTCGTGGGCCAGGGGCGAGCCGGTGGAAAGCACCGTCTTCAGGTGTTCCAGCCGGTGGCTGCGACAGGGCTCGACACCGGCTTTCTCCAGGGCGGCGATGTACTTGGCGCTGGTGCCGAAGAGGCTGATGCCTTCGGCGTCGATCAGGTCGATCAGGCGTTCCGGGGCCGGGTGGAAAGGCGAGCCGTCGTAGAGCACCAGGGTGGCGCCCAGGGCGAGGCCGGAGACCAGCCAGTTCCACATCATCCAGCCGCAGGTGGTGTAGTAGAACAGCCTGTCCTCGGCCTTCAGGTCGCCGTGCAGGCCATGCTCCTTCAGGTGTTGCAGCAGGGTGCCGCCGACGCCGTGGACGATGCACTTGGGCACGCCGGTAGTGCCGCTGGAGTAGAGGATGTAGAGCGGCTGGTCGAACGGCACGGGGACGAACTCGGGGTCGCCGCCGGGCTGGTAGAAGTCGCCCCACAGCGCCACCCGCGCCGGGGTCTGGAAGTCTTCCGTCCGGGCGTCCGGGCGTGCATGGGGCACCACCAGCAACTGCTCCAGGCTGGGCAGGCGGGCGAGGATCTCGTTGAGCTTGGGCGTGAGGTCGAGGGTCTTGCCCGCGTAGTGGTAGCCGGCGGCGGCGATCAGCACCCTGGGTTCGATCTGCCCGAAGCGGTCGATCACCCCCTGGGTACCGAAGTCCGGCGAGCAGGACGACCAGGTCGCCCCCAGGCTGGCGCTGGCGAGCATGCCCACCACCGTCTGCCAGGTGTTGGGCATGAAGGCCGCCACCCGATCTCCCACCCCGACGCCCAGCGCCCGCAGGCTGCGTTGCAGCCCGGCGACCTGAGCGGCCAATTCGGCGTGGGAGAGCTGCACCCGGCTGCCGTCCTCGTCCACCGCCACCAGGGCCGGCGCGTCATCACGGCGCCGCAGCAGGTGCTCGGCGAAGTTCAGCGTCGCGCCGGGAAACCAGCGCGCATCCGGCATCGCCGGGCCTTCTTCCAATACCTCGTGGGGCGGCTGGTGGAAGCGCACCTCGAACCACGCCGCCAGGGTCGACCAGAACGCCGGCCGGTCCGCCACGCTCCAGGCGTGCAGCGCGGCGTAGTCGGGCACGGCCACGCCATGGCGCTCGGCAACATGGCGGCGGAAGGCTTCCATCCGGGTGGCGGCGATTCGTTCGGGGCTCGGGCTCCAGAGGGGCTGGCTCATGGGGACATCCTCGTGCTCGGGAATGCCCGAATAATGGGCCCTCCAGGCGTCGGGGGAAAGCCGGGGGCGGTGTGCCTCAGCCGATACCGTGGGGCGTGCGCGCCGGGGTCAACTGGTGCTCCCAGTCGCGCAGGTGCAGCAGGACGTCGGCCAGGGCCTGGGCGGCGGTGGAGAGTTGGTGGCTGGCGAGGCGCAGCAGGCCGACGCGGCGTTCCACTTGCGGGTTGTCGAGGGGGACGCAGCGGGCGCCCAGTTCTTCCATCTGCTGGATGCACAGGCTGGGGACGGCGCTGACCCCCAGGCCCTGGGCGACCATGCGGCCGACGGTGACCAGTTGGTGGCTTTCGAAGGCGACGGGCAGGTGGCCGTGGCGGGCGGCGACGCTGTCTTCCAGCAGCAGGCGCACGGCCGAGGGGCGTTGCAGGGTGATGAAGGGCTCGCCCAGCAGTTCCGCCCAGCTCACCGTCTCGCGCTCGGCCAACGCGCAGCCGGCCGGCACCACGGCGACGAAGCGGTCGCTGTAGAAGGGGGTGAAGGCCAGGCCTTCCAGGCTCGACGGCTCGAAGGCGATGCCCAGTTCCACGCGGTGGCTGCGCACCATTTCCAGTACCTGTTCGTTAATCACGTCGTGCACGGCGACGTTCACCTTCGGGTGGCGGTCGCGGAACGCCTTCAGCGCCACCGGCAGCAGGTTGCTGGCGAAGGAGGGCATGGCGGCGATGGCGACCTTGCCCAGTTGCAGGGTGAAGTGCTGGTGCAGCAGCTCTTCGGCGTCGTCCCAGTCGGCCAGCAGGCGCCGGGCGATGGGCAGCAGGGTCTCGCCCTCGGGTGTGAGGGCGACGCTGCGGGTGGTGCGCACCAGCAACTGCCCGCCGAGGGATTCCTCCAGGGTCTTGATCGCCAGGGAGAGGGCCGGCTGGGACAGGTGCAGGCGTTCGCAGGCCTGGGCGAAGCTCAGGCTCTGGGCGACGGCGAGGAAGGCGCGCAGTTGCTTGATGGTCATTTATCAGGATTTCGGATCAATGCTGAGGAAAAACAAAATTAACAAATGAGTCCGTGCGGGTGAAGCTGCATTCCACTCACCGGCCGGCAGGCCAGGCAGAACAACAACAGAGGATCAGCGATGAGCGGACTCGACAAGCGTGTAGGCAGTTACGCGGAAGCCCTCGACGGGCTCACCGATGGCATGACCGTCCTGGCCGGGGGCTTCGGCCTCTGCGGCATTCCGGAGAACCTGATCGCCGAGATCCGGCGGCGCGGGGTGCGTGACCTCACCGTGGTCTCCAACAACTGCGGCGTTGATGGCTTCGGCCTGGGCGTGCTGCTGGAGGACCGGCAGATCCGCAAGATGATCGCCTCCTACGTGGGCGAGAACGCGCTGTTCGAGCAGCAACTGCTCTCCGGTGAGCTGGAGGTGGAACTCACGCCCCAGGGCACCCTGGCCGAGAAGCTGCGCGCCGGCGGTGCCGGCATCCCGGCCTTCTACACCGCCACCGGCTACGGCACTCCGGTGGCCGAGGGCAAGGAAGCGCGCCAGTTCAACGGCCGCCACTACATCCTCGAACCGTCCATCACCGGTGACTTCGCCATCGTCAAGGGCTGGAAGGCCGACCATTACGGCAACGTGATCTACCGCCACACCGCGCGCAACTTCAACCCGGTGGTGGCCACCGCCGGGCGCATCACGGTGGTGGAGGTGGAGGAGATCGTCGAGCCGGGCGAGCTGGACCCGGCGCAGATCCACACTCCGGGCATCTATGTCGACCGCATCATCCAGGGCTCCTTCGAGAAGCGCATCGAAAAGCGCACCACTCGCTGACCACGACACGACGAATCCGAGGAAACCGACATGGCACTGACCCGCGAACAGATGGCCCAGCGCGTGGCCCGCGAACTGAAGGACGGCTACTACGTGAACCTGGGGATCGGCATCCCCACCCTGGTGGCCAACTACGTGCCCGAGGGCATGGAGGTGATGCTGCAGTCCGAGAACGGCCTGCTGGGCATGGGCGCCTTCCCCACCGAGGCGGAAGTGGACGCCGACATGATCAACGCCGGCAAGCAGACCGTCACGGCGGTCAAGGGCGCGGCGATCTTCGACTCCTCCGAGTCCTTCGCGATGATCCGCGGCGGGCACGTGGACCTCACCGTGTTGGGGGCGTTCGAGGTGGACGTCAACGGCAACATCGCCTCCTGGATGATCCCCGGCAAGCTGGTCAAGGGCATGGGCGGCGCGATGGACCTGGTGGCCGGTGCCGACAACATCATCGTCACCATGACCCACGCCTCGAAGGACGGTGAGTCCAAGCTTCTCAAACATTGCAGCCTGCCGCTGACCGGGTGCGGCTGCATCCGCAAGGTGCTCACCGACCTGGCCTACCTGGAGATCGAGAACGGCACCTTCATCCTCCGCGAGCGCGCCCCCGGGGTGAGCGTGGAGGAGATCGTCGCCAAGACCGCCGGGCCGCTGGTGGTGCCGGACGATGTGATCGAAATGAGCTTCTGATTACCCTGCCGCCCCGACGCGCCGCCACCACGCATGGCGGTTCCCGGGGCGGTTTTTTGTTGACCGGCCAGGCCCGCTGTGGCCTGGCCGAGAGGAGGAATCGACATGCAAGACGTCGTCATCGTTGCCGCCACCCGTACCGCCATCGGCAGCTTCCAGGGCGCCCTGGCCAACATCCCCGCGCCGGAACTGGGCGCCGCCGTGATCCGCCAGTTGCTGGCCCAGACCGGCCTCGACGGGGCCCAGGTCGACGAGGTCATCCTCGGCCAGGTGCTCACCGCCGGCAGCGGCCAGAACCCCGCCCGCCAGGCCGCCATCCTCGCCGGGCTGCCCCACGCCGTGCCGGCCCTGACCCTGAACAAGGTCTGCGGCTCCGGCCTCAAGGCCCTGCACCTCGCGGCCCAGGCCATCCGCTGCGGCGATGCCGAGGTGGTGATCGCCGGCGGCCAGGAGAACATGAGCCTCGCCCCCTACGTGATGCCCGGTGCCCGCACCGGCCTGCGCATGGGCCACGCCAAGCTGGTGGACACCATGATCCAGGACGGCCTGTGGGACGCCTTCAACGACTACCACATGGGTATCACCGCCGAGAACCTGGTGGAGAAGTACGGCATCAGCCGTGAAGCCCAGGACGCCTTCGCCGCCGCCTCCCAGCAGAAGGCCTGCGCGGCCATCGAAGGTGGGCGCTTCAAGGATGAGATCACCCCCATCCTGATCCCGCAGAAGAAGGGCGAGCCCATCGCCTTCGCCACCGACGAGCAGCCCCGCGCCGGCACCACCGCCGAGTCCCTGGCCAAGCTCAAACCGGCCTTCAAGAAGGACGGCAGCGTCACTGCCGGCAACGCCTCCAGCCTCAACGACGGCGCCGCCGCCGTGCTGCTGATGAGCGCCGACAAGGCCAAGGCCCTCGGCCTGCCGGTGCTGGCGCGCATCGCCAGCTACGCCAGCGCCGGTGTCGACCCGGCGATCATGGGCATCGGCCCGGTCTCGGCGACCCGCCGCTGCCTGGAGAAAGCGGGCTGGAACCTCGGCGAGCTGGACCTGATCGAAGCCAACGAAGCCTTCGCCGCCCAGGCCCTGTCCGTGGGCCAGGAGCTGGGCTGGGATGCGAGCAAGGTCAATGTCAGCGGCGGCGCCATCGCCCTCGGCCACCCCATCGGCGCCTCCGGCTGCCGCGTGCTGGTGACCCTGCTGCACGAGATGATCAAGCGCGATGCGAAGAAGGGCCTGGCAACCCTGTGCATCGGCGGCGGACAGGGCGTGGCCCTGGCCATCGAGCGCTGATCCCCTGCCGGGCTGACGCCCCGGTCGGCCCGGCCATTCGCTTGTTCACGCAACGCTCCGCGCACCCGCGCGGGGCGGGACGTACCACGCCCTGGCGTGGTGTCGTCGTTTCAGACCCACAGGGGGCGCAGATCCCCGAGCCGCTCCACCCTATCCAGTGCCGGTGCCCACCATGCCTGGCCGACAAGAACAACAGTGAGGTAGACCGATGGTCACGCAACTCCAAGAAAGCCGCTCCGCCCGTTTTGCCATGCGGTGCTCCGCCTGGGCCGAGCGCTGGTTCCCCGATTCCTGGGTCTTTGCCGCCGCGGCCGTGATGCTGGTGACCCTGGCCGTGCTGGCCATGGGCGCGCCTGCCAGCCAGGCGGCCAAGGCCTTCGGCGACGGGTTCTGGAGCCTGATTCCCTTCACCATGCAGATGGCTTTCGTGGTCATCGGCGGCTATGTGGTCGCCAGCTCCGGGCCGGCGTCGAAACTCATCGACCGCCTGGCGCGGGTGCCGAAGAACGGCCGCTCGGCAGTGGCCTGGGTGGCGCTGGTGTCCATGCTCGCGTCGCTGCTCAACTGGGGCCTGTCCCTGGTGTTCGGCGGCCTGCTGGTGCGGGCCCTGGCACGCCGGGAGGAGTTGAAGATGGATTACCGCGCCGCCGGTGCGGCGGCCTACCTGGGCCTGGGCGCCGTGTGGGCGCTGGGCTTGTCGTCGTCGGCGGCGCAGTTGCAGGCCAACCCGGCCAGCCTGCCGCCGTCGATCCTGGCGATCACCGGGGTGATTCCGTTCACCGAGACGATCTTCCTCTGGCAATCCGGGGTCATGCTGCTGGCACTCATCGTGGTGTCCCTGGTGGTGGCCTACATGACCGCGCCGAGCGCCGCCAATGCCCGCGACGCCAAGGCCTGCGGGGTGGACCCGAGCTTCACCGCGCCGCCCCAGGCCAAGCCGACCCGCCCGGGCGAGTGGCTGGAACACAGCCCGTTGCTGATCATCCTGCTGGTGGCCCTGGCCGGCGGCTGGCTGGCCCAGGAGTTCGCCAGCAAGCCGGCAATCACCGCCATCTCCGGCCTCAACACCTACAACCTGCTGTTCATCATGACCGGCGCGTTGCTGCACTGGCGCCCGCGCAGCTTCCTCGATGCCGTGGCCCGGGCGGTGCCGACCACCACCGGGGTGCTGATCCAGTTCCCTCTCTATGGCTCCATCGCTGCGCTGATGACCACCGTGAACGGCAGCGACGGCCAGACCCTGGCACACCACATCTCCACCTTCTTCGTGCAGATCGCCAGCCACGACACCTACGCGCTGCTGATGGGCGTGTACTCGGCGGTGCTGGGCTTCTTCATCCCCTCCGGTGGTGGCAAGTGGATCATCGAGGCGCCCTATGTGATGCAGGTGGCCAACGACCTGCAGTACCACCTGGGCTGGGCGGTGCAGATCTACAACGCCGCCGAGGCGCTGCCGAACCTGATCAACCCCTTTTACATGCTGCCGCTGCTGGGCGTGCTGGGGTTGAAGGCGCGGGACCTGATCGGCTTCTCCTTCGTGCAGCTGCTGGTGCATGCGCCGCTGGTGCTGGTGATGCTCTGGGCGCTGGGCCGGACCCTGACCTACATCCCGCCGGTGATGCCCTGAAGGCAGGCGGCGGCGCGGGCAGCACGGCCCGCGCCGTCGCCGGCTGGCGCTGGGGAGGAGGGCGGTCGGCAAGCTGTCATCAGTCGGTCATGAACGTGTCATAGCCTGCCGCCATCCCAACCAAGGAGCGCGACATGAAAGCAACCCGACTGAGTGCGCTGATCGCCCTCGGCCTGGCGTCCGGAGCGGCCTGGGCCGATGTCCGGGTGGAAGGGCCGGTGGAGTACGGCGTGTTTGAGAGCCGCTATCAGGACTTCAAGCCCGGTGAGCGCGTGCTGACCAGCGGCGACCAGACCATCCAGCAGACCGAGGTGGTGCCGGCCCGGCTCGGCACCAAGTTCGGCCTGCGCTACACCCTTGTCGGCAAGCGTGAGAACGACACGCCGCTGACCCTGCTGTACCTCACTCCGGGCGTGACCACTCCCGACGGCCAGCGCCACGACAAGTTCGAGGTGATCCAGAAGATGGCCCCGGGCGCCCCCAAGGACGTGATGGCCTACGAGTTCACCGAGACCCACGAAGTGGTGCCCGGTGCCTGGCACTTCATGGTGTTCCAGGGTGACCGGCTGCTCGCCGAGAAGCGTTTCGAGGTCCGTTGACCGCCTCTGCCGCCCGGTTCTGCCGGGCGGTCCCTCCTTGCGGGCCAGGCCCGTCGTGCCTCAGGCACCTGTGATCTTCCTCCCCGGATGACGACTGCTCGGCTGCCGCGCTTGCACTTTCGTGCCCGATTCACTCCCCGCTCCAACAACAGGAACAGCGTGCCCCCTGCGACGAGGATGGACAACGGCGAGAGCGATGCCGGGGCCTGCCCGTGTGCCCGGACGCCGTTCCGCCTCGATTTCAGCCTGCCATCCCCCGGCGCAAGGCCTCGCGCTGTCCCGCCCACGGTGGGACTGCTCGCCGACCTGGCGCCGCGTTATAGTCGCGCGATTCCAACCGAAGGGATGAGCGAGGACCATGGTGGCGCCGGTGAGGATTCTGGTGGTGGGCGACGATGCCGAGGTGCGCGAACTGCTGCAGGACTACCTGGGCGGCCACGCCTACCAGGTGGAGACAGCCTGTGACAGCGGCAGCATGCGCGCTGCCCTGGCAGCCGGCTTGCCGGACCTGGTGCTGCTGGACGTCGGCCTGCCCGGCAAGGACGGCTTGAGCCTCGCCCGCTACCTGCGCGAGCACCACGACCTGCCGGTGATCATGGTGTCCGGCGCCGGCAGCGCCGTGGACCGCACCATCGGTCTGGAAGTGGGCGCCGACGACTACGTGGCCAAGCCCTTCGATCCCCGCGAACTGCTGGCTCGGATCAAGACCGTGCTGCGTCGCTACCAGCGTGCGCCGGCTCTTGGTGTGTTGCTGTGTACCTGGGGCAGCCCGGCCATGGGCGTTGTACACCTGGGGTTGGCGCTGCTGGTCAGCCTGATGGTGGCGTGGGGGGTGATGCGGGGCCGCGCCCGGTCATCCGGGCGGGTGCTGAGGCTGGAGCGTGCGCCGCGTGACGGGGTGCGCCACGCAGCCTGAGGCTAGGCGGACTAGACGGTGAAGCGCGCCACCATGGCGTTGAGTTCCAGGGCCAGGCGCGAGAGCTGGTAGCTGGCGGTGGAGGTTTCGTTGGCGCCGGTGGCCGTCTGGGTGGACAGGTCACGGATGTTGACCAGGTTGCGGTCCACCTCGCGGGCGACCTGGGCCTGCTCTTCGGCGGCGCTGGCGATCACCAGGGTACGCTCGTTGATGTGGCTGACCTGCTCGGCGATCTCCACCAGGGCAGTGCCGGCGGCTTCGGCGATCTCCAGCATTTGGCGGGCACGCTGGTCGTTCTGACTCATGGCGCTGACCGCCTCGCCGGTGCCGCTCTGGATGTTGCCGATCATCTGTTCGATTTCACGGGTGGACTCCTGGGTGCGGTGGGCGAGGGCGCGCACCTCGTCGGCGACCACGGCGAAGCCGCGTCCCTGCTCGCCGGCGCGGGCAGCTTCGATGGCGGCGTTGAGGGCCAGCAGGTTGGTCTGCTCGGCGATGGCGCGGATCACGTCGAGCACCTTGCTGATGTTCTGCGCGCGTTCGGCCAGGCCCTCCACCAACTGGCTGGTCTGGGCGACGTCTTCGCTCATGTGACGGATCGCCTGGACGGTCTGTTCGACCCGGTTGCGTCCGGCATGGGCCGATTGTTCGGAAGCCCGGGAGGCCTCGGAGGTGCCGGCGGCGTTGCGGGCCACTTCCTCGACGGCGGCGGTCATTTCGTTTACCGCCGTGGCGGCCATCTGGATCTCGTCGTGCTGCTGGCTGAGGGTGCGGTTGCTTTCCTCGGTGATGGCGCTCATCTCCTCGGCCGCCGAGGCGAGCTGGGTGGCCGAGTGGCTGATCTGCTCGATGGTGCCGCGCAGTTGTTGCTGCATTTTCTTCAGGGCGGTGAGCAACTGTGCGGGTTCGTCCCGGCCGGCGGTGTCGATGGGCCCTGTGAGGTCGCCGCTGGCCACTACATCGGCGGCGTGCACGGCGATGTGCAGCGGCTGGGTGATGCTGCGCGTCAGCAGCCAGGCCAGCAGCACGGTGGCCAGTACCGCCAGGGCCAGCACGCTGAGCACGGCGCTCTTGGCGCTGGCGTAGTCCTTGTCGGCCTTTACGTTGGCCTGCTCGGCGCCTTCGGTGTTGTAGTCCAGCAGGGCCTGAAGGGTCTTTGTGGTGGCGCGGTAGTTGTCCAGCAGCGAGCCCTGGGCAAGGCGGTAGGCGCTTGCGCTGTCGCCGCTGTGGGAGAGGTTCAGCAACTGGGTGGATTCGTCCTGAAAGCGTTTGTAATGCTGCTGGAAGGTGCGGAACAGTTCAGTGTCACGCCCGGCGTCCATGTCCTTCTCGTAGGCCTGGCTGGTCTTGATCAGGCTGGCGTCAAGCTCCTGCAGGCGCTGCTCAAGAGGGGGCTTGGTGCTGGCTTCGGCGAGCAAGTGGCCCAACTGCACCTGGCGCATTTCGGTGGTCAGCAGTTCCAGCTTGGCCAGGTTCCTGAGGCTCGGTATCCAGCTCTGGCTCATATCGGTGGAGGCATCGTTGATCACCGACATGCGGTTCAGCGAGAACAGGCCGGTGAAGATCAGCAGCAGGGTGATGAGGGCAAAACTCGAGGCGGCGCGCGGGGCGATGGGGAACTGGCGCAGGAACATGGGCACTTCTCCGTGGGGGCCAGGCGGGGGACGCGGTGGAGTATAGGTATTCCTGCTGGTCTGCGGAGCCCGGCCTGGGCATGTTCTTCGGCGGTGCTGGCGATCACCAGGGGCGTGCGCTTCGGCTGCAACCGCCACTTCTCTTCTGGCAGCAGGAGCGGGGGCTTTCAGAAGCGCTCGATCTTGTCCCCTGCGCCTGGCGGTATGACGGCAAAGCCGCAGGCGGCGCGGGTGCAAGTGCTCAGGTTGCGCAGGGTTTGAATGCGGCGGCGGGGTTTGGGAAAGATCTGATGCCGGTTTTATGCGGGGCATGAAAAAGGCCCGTATCCGGAGATACGGGCCTTCAGGTGTCACCAATGGGCAGGTCAGCCCTTGAAGCGCTGCAGCACCAGGGTGGCGTTGGTGCCGCCGAAGCCGAAGCTGTTGGACATGACCGTGTCCAGCTTGGCGTCTTCGCGAACCTGGCGAAGGATCGGCATGTCGGCCACTTCCGGGTCCAGTTCGTCGATGTTGGCCGAGGCGGCGATGAAGTTGCCTTCCATCATCAGCAGGCAGTAGATCGCCTCGTGGACGCCGGCGGCACCCAGGCTGTGGCCGGACAGGCTCTTGGTGGAGCTGATCACCGGGGCCTTGTCGCCGAAGACTTCGCGTACGCCGCGGATCTCCGCCACGTCGCCTACCGGGGTGGAGGTGCCGTGGGTGTTGAGGTAGTCGATCGGGGCCTGGACGGTGGACAGGGCCTGCTGCATGCAGCGGACCGCACCTTCGCCGCTCGGGGCGACCATGTCGTAGCCGTCGGAGGTGGCACCGTAGCCGACGATCTCGGCGTAGATCTTGGCGCCGCGCTTGAGGGCGTGCTCCAGTTCCTCGACCACCACCATGCCGCCGCCGCCGGCGATGACGAAACCGTCACGCTTGGCGTCGTAGGCGCGGGAGGCCTTCTCGGGGGTGTCGTTGTACTGGGTGGAGAGGGCACCCATGGCGTCGAACAGGCAGCTCTGGCTCCAGTGCTCTTCCTCGCCGCCACCGGCAAAGACCACGTCCTGCTTGCCGAGCTGGATCTGTTCCATGGCCTGGCCGATGCAGTGCGCACTGGTGGCGCAGGCGGAGGAGATGGAGAAGTTCACGCCCTTGATCTGGAAGGGGGTGGCCAGGCACGCGGAAACGGTGCTGCCCATGGTACGGGTCACGCGGTATGGGCCGATGCGCTTGACGCCCTTGTCGCGCAGGGTGTCGATGGCTTCCATCTGGTTGACGGTGGACGCGCCACCGGAGCCGGCGATGAGGCCGGTGCGGGGGTTGGATATCTGCTCGGGCGTCAGGCCGGAGTCCTTGATCGCCTGCTCCATCGCCAGGTAGGCGTAGGCAGCGGCGTCACCCATGAAGCGGAAGATCTTGCGATCGATCAGCTCTTCCAGGTTCAGGTCGACGGAACCGGAAACGTGGCTGCGCAAGCCCATCTCGGCGTAGGCCGGGTTGTGGCGGATACCGGCACGGCCGGCACGCAGGTTGGTGGATACGGTTTCCTTGTCATTGCCCAGGCAGGAAACGATGCCCAGGCCGGTGATCACGACGCGACGCATGCGGATAACCCTTAGAAGCTGTCAGTTGAAGTGAAGAGGCCGACGCGGAGGCCTTCCGCGCTGTAGATCTCGCGCCCGTCGACGCTGACGGTGCCATCGGCGATGCCGAGGATCAGCGAGCGGTTGATGGTGCGCTTGATCTGGATGTTGTAGGTGATCTTCTTGGCGGTCGGCAGGATCTGACCGAAGAATTTCACCTCGCCCGAGCCCAGTGCGCGGCCGCGGCCGGGGTTGCCCTGCCAGCCGAGGTAGAAGCCCACCAGTTGCCACATGGCATCCAGGCCCAGGCAGCCCGGCATCACCGGGTCGCCCTCGAAGTGGCAGGCGAAGAACCACAGGTCGGGGTTGATGTCGAGCTCGGCGACGATTTCGCCCTTGCCGTACTTCCCGCCGGTTTCGCTGATGTGAACGATCCGGTCGATCATCAGCATGTTGGGGGCGGGCAGTTGCGCATTACCAGGTCCGAACAGCTCACCGCGACTGCAGCGCAGCAGGTCTTCCCGGGAATAGGCGTTTTGTCTTGTCATGCGAGCTCCTAAATGGTCCCCGTACTGCAGGGCTTGGCATTTCGTCCACTGCCGTGCGCATAGCGCCGAATCGGCAGACTAGTCATAGACTGTTGCGTTGCAGTGAAAGTCACAGAGTACACTCGTACACCTGCATTACGATCGTCCCGGGTCGCGCGGGGTCGGGTCCGAGGGCACAGCCTGCTGCACTTTATCACCCGCTGACCACTCACCGAAGGTCGGGGGGCAATCGGTCGCGCCGCCCAGCCAGCGCTGCAGTACACGCTGCAGGTCTGCCCGTTTGAACGGCTTGGCGAGGTAATCGTTCATACCGGCTTCCAGGCACGCCTCGCGGTCGCCCTGCAGGGCGTTGGCGGTGAGGGCGATGATGGGCACCCGGGCATCACCATTCATGCCGCGAATCTGACGGGTGGCTTCATAGCCATCGAGTACCGGCAGCCTGCAGTCCATGAGAATGGCGGAAAACCCCTTTCGAGAGGCCGCCTGCACGGCCTGGGCACCGTCGCTGACCAGGCTGACGCGGTAGCCGAGGCTGCGCAGCATGGCTTCGATCACGGTCTGGTTGACCGGGTTGTCCTCCACCAGCAACACATCCTGGCCGTTGCCTGCCATGGCCGGGTCCGTGTGTGGGTCCTCCGCGCGGATGGCCTGCTGGCGGAAGGGCAGGGGAATCTCCAGGGTGAAGACCGAGCCCTGGTCCTGGTGGCTTTCGGCGCGCAGGGTGCCACCCATGCGCTCGGCCAGGGTGCGGGCGATGGGCAGGCCGAGGCCGGTGCCGCCGTAGCGCCGGGAAATGGAGCTGTCGGCCTGCTGGAAGGCGTCGAACATGTGCTCCAGCCGCTCTGGTGGAATGCCGATGCCGCTGTCGTGCACCGCGCAGGTGAGCCAGAGCACCTGGTCGTCCAGTGCTTGCCACTGGGTGACCACGCGGATGCTGCCTTCCTCGGTGAACTTGAGGGCGTTGCCGACCAGGTTCACCAGGATCTGCCGGATACGGGTCGGGTCGCCCTGGACTTCCACCTGCTCCAGGCCGGGCTGGGTATCAATGATCAACGCCAGGCCGCGCTGCTGGGCGCTGTGCTGGAACACCTGCACCGAGCCGTTGATCAGCTCCAGCAGATTGAAGGCGATGCGCTCCAGTTCCAGCGCGCCACGCTCGATGCGGGAGAAGTCGAGGATGTCGTTGATCACCTTCAGCAGATGCTCGGTGGATTCGGTGGCCAGGGCGGCGTACTCGGCCTGCTCCTGGGTCATCTCGGTTGTTTCAAGAAGTTGCAGCATGCCCAGCACGCCGTTCATCGGTGTGCGCAGCTCATGGCTCATCATCGCCAGGAAGTCGGACTTGGCACGGTTGGCCTGCTCGGCTTCTTCCCGCGCGGCGATCAACTGGTCGATGGCCTGGCGCTGTTCACGGCTGGCCCGGTCGAGGCCGTTGGCGAGGTTATTGATGTGGCGGGCCAGATCGCCCAGTTCGCCTTCCTCCATCACCGGCAGGCTGGCCTGGTAGTTGCCGGCCTGGATGGCTTCCACCGCCTGGCCCATGGCGCTGATGGGCTGTGAAAGGCGGATGGCCAGGCGGCGTGCTACCAGGAAGGTGAGGACCAGGGCGAACAGCGCCAACAGTGTGGCCTTGAGCAGGATCTCCTGCTGGCGGCTGCTGAACGCATCGTTGGACATGCCGACCACCACGCGCCCGAGGTAGCCGGTGGCCAGTTTGCTTTCGCTACGTCCGGCATGAAACAGCGTCTCGTTGCCCAGCTTCACCTGCTGCAGGCGTATCGGTGCGTGGAAGATTTCCACCTGTGCCCCGTTGCGCTCGAGGGTGCCGGGCTGCTCGACGTAGGCAAGGATGGCGTCGTCCTGGTCGCGCACCTCCAGGAAGCGCACATGGGGGGTGTCCAGGGTGGCCTTGAGCAGGCCTTCCAGGACTGGGCGATTGCCGGCGATCACGCCGTATTCGGCTGCCGGCGCCAACTGGTTGGCGATCAGTTGGCCGGTGTGGTTGAGTTCCTGGCGCAGGTCCTGCAGCCGGGCGAAGGTGAAGAAGCCGGTCAGCAGCAAGGTCAGCAGCAGGGCGGGACCGAGGCTGATGAGTTGGGTGCGGGTGTGGATATCCCAGCTGCGGGTCATCGGGTGGTGCCTCCTGGGACCGTAAGCGTGGAGTCAATGTGCAGCAGCTCCCGGGCGTTTCCGCTTTGGTCGCGCCCGCCCGGGGCACCGTGGCGGCGTGCGGGCCGTCGGATAGAGAGGGCGGGTGAAGGGCGTGGAGGCATGCAGGGGTCTCGGTGCGGGGCTTGCCAGGTTGAGTGATGGCCGTTCGGCGGGTGTCCGGCACCGTAAAACCACGAAGCGGTCACATTAGATGCAGGATTTTCGTCGCTCCCCCGCGGCTTGACCAGTGGCAGATGCCCGGTTTGAGACTGGTTGGTCGCTCGGGCCTCCGTATAATGCGCGGATTCGCCACCCGGGTGGCTCTACATGGACTGGTTATGACTCGAGATCAATCGATCGCAGTGCTGGGTGGCGGCAGCTTCGGCACCGCGATTGCCAACCTCCTCGCCGAGAACGGCAACAGCGTGCTGCAGTGGATGCGTGACCCCCAGCAGGCCGAGGCGATTCGCCAGAACCGCGAGAACCCCCGCTACCTCAAGGGGGTGAAGATCCACCCCGGGGTCAGCCCCAGTTCCGACCTTCCCGCCGTGCTGGCGGCCTGCGACCTGGTGTTCGTGGCCATCCCCTCCAGCGCCCTGCGCAAGGCTCTGGAGCCGGTGGCCGAGCAGCTCGAAGGCAAGCTGCTGGTGAGCCTGACCAAGGGTATCGAGGCGCAGAGCTTCAAGCTCATGAGCCAGATCCTCGAAGACGTGGCGCCCAAGGCGCGGATCGGTGTGCTCTCCGGCCCGAACCTGGCCAAGGAAGTGGCCGATCACGCGCTGACCGCTACCGTGGTCGCCAGCGAAGACGCCGAACTCTGCCAGCGCGTGCAGCAGGCCCTGCACGGCAAGACCTTCCGCGTCTACGCCAGCGCCGACCGCTTCGGCGTGGAGCTGGGCGGCGCGCTGAAGAACGTCTACGCCATCATCGCCGGCATGGCCGCCGCCCTGGGCATGGGCGAGAACACCAAGAGCATGCTGATCACCCGGGCACTGGCGGAGATGACCCGCTTCGCCGTCAAGCTCGGTGCCAACCCCATGACCTTCCTCGGCCTGGCCGGCGTCGGTGACCTGATCGTCACCTGCTCCTCGCCCAAGAGCCGCAACTACCAGGTGGGCTTTGCCCTGGGCGAGGGGCTGTCCCTGGAGGATGCCGTGGCCAGGCTGGGCGAGGTGGCCGAAGGGGTCAACACCCTCAAGGTGCTGAAGGCCCGCGCCGAGGAGTTGCAGGTCTACATGCCGCTGGTTTCCGGCCTGCACGCCATCCTCTTCGAAGGGCGCACCCTGGCCCAGGTGATCGAGGTGCTGATGCGCGGCGAGCCGAAGACCGACGTCGACTTCATCCCCACCAGCGGCTTCTGAACCAGCCGCCCCAGGACCAGGAGCTAACCATGAGCAATGAGCAAGAAGACCTGCAGCGCGAGTCCATCCTGCTGCGTGTGTTGTGGATGCTGATCTTCGTCATCGTCTGGCAGTTGGCCGAGATCGTGCTTGGCGTGGTGGTGCTGGCCCAACTGGGCTACCGCGCCTTCTACGGCGCGCCCAACGGCGGGCTGATGGCCTTCGGTGACAGCCTTAGCCAGTACCTGGCGCAGATCGGCCGCTTCGGCACCTTCAATACCGAGGAAAAACCCTGGCCCTTCGCCGATTGGCCTGCCCCGCGTGCACCGGAAGGCGAGGCCGCCCACAGCGTGCCACCGGCGCCCCACCCGGCGCGTGACGAAGAGCCGAAGCTGTGAAGCTCTGGTTGCTGCGCCACGGCGAGGCAGAGCCCCGGGCCGCCTCCGATGCGGAGCGCCCGCTGACCCGCAACGGCCGCCAGGAGGTGCTGCAGGCTGCAGCCCGCCTGGCGGGAGCGCCCTTGGATGCGATCATCGTCAGCCCCTACCTGCGCGCCCGGCAGACGGCCGAACTGGTGGTCGAGGCCCTGGCATTCCAGGGGCCGGTGTTGGTAGAGGGCTGGCTGACCCCGGAAAGCGACCCGCGCGAAGCGCTCGACCGGCTTGCCCGGCGGGAGGAGAGCCAGTTGCTGCTGGTGACCCACAACCCGTTCGTAGGGGAACTTGCCGGCCTGCTCGTCCACGGTCATCGCCAACAGCCATTGGCCATGAGCACCGCCAGCCTGGCCGAACTCGACGGCGCGATGCCCCTGGTTGGGCTGATGGACCTGCGCGCGCTTCATCATCCCCATCGCCTGTGACCCCGGTGGGGTTCAAGGAAGACTGCCGTGATCCATGATTTCACTCGCCAGGCACTCGTCTGGCTCCTGGCCGTGGCCTGCATCCCGTTCGCCGGCGCTGCCGATCATCCCGACCCGTCCTACTTCGTCGGCCGCTACTGGGTGGTGGGCCGCCTGCCGGACAGCGGCACGCCCTACAGCGGTGACCTCAAGGTCTACCTGCACGAAGGCGAGATGGCGCTGCATTGGGAGGTGGGCGAGGAGGTCTGGGCGGGGCGGGCGACCTTCGTCGAGTCGGAGATTGTCGATACCGCGACCCAGTTGCGTATCACCCTCACGCGCAATGGCCATCCGTACGAAGGGACGCTGCTCTGGCGCAACGACCTGGACAACTACCCAAGGGTCTCGGGCTACATCTACGACCCGAAGGTCGACACCGACAAACCGGGCCTGGAGGCCTGGTTCCCCAACCCCGAGTCCCCCTGAACGAAGCGCCCGGCCAAGGGGCCGGGCGCTGTCGGGTCAGTGGCTGGGGACCTTGTCGCCCCTCGTCTTCCAGAGCGAGAACAGTACGCCGCCGATCAGCAGGCTGAGGGTCACGCTCAAGGAGATGACCGGAGGGATCTTGCCGATGAAGCCCACCAGGAAGATCTTGCCGCCGATGAACACCAGCACCAGGGCCAGGGCGTACTTCAGGTAGGCGAAGCGGTGGATGAGCGCCGCCAGGGCGAAGTACAGGGCGCGGAGGCCGAGGATGGCGAAAATGTTGGAGGTGTAGACGATGAAGGGGTCCTGGGTGATGGCGAAGATCGCCGGGACGCTGTCCACCGCGAACACCAGGTCGGCCAGCTCGATCAGCACCAGTGCCAGCAGCAGCGGCGTACCCCAGAGCACGACACGGCCGTTGGCGTCCGGCTGGCGGACGAAGAAGCGCTGGCCATGGAGCTCGTTGGTGATCCGCATGTGGCGTCGCAGGAAGCGCACGAAACGGTTCTCCGCCAGGTTCGGCTCATCGTCCACCTTGGCGAACAGCATCTTCACGCCGGTGATGACCAGGAACACGCCGAACACATAGAGGATCCAGCTGAACTCATGGATCAGTGCGGCGCCCAGGGCGATCATCACGCCACGCAGCACGATCACGCCCATGATTCCCCAGAACAGCACCTTGTGCTGGTACTGCCGCGGGATGGCCAGGAAGCTGAAGATCATCGCCATCAGGAACACGTTGTCCATCGACAGCGACTTCTCGATCAGGAAGCCGGTGAGGTAGTCCATGCTCGAGTCGGCACCTTTCTGGTGCCAGACCCATAGACCGAACAGCAGGCCCGCAGTGATGTAGCCGGCGGAGAGCATCAGGCTTTCCTTCACGCCGATCTCGCGCTCCTTGCGGTGGAGCACGCCGAGGTCGAAGGCCAGCAGAGACACGACGATGGTGATGAAGACCAGCCAGAGCCAGGTTGGGGTGCCGAGGAAGTCGGCGAAGAGAAACGCATCCAGGGCAGTCACGAGCCCCTCCTTTCAGTCGAATTGAACCAACTATGACTCCGACATGGCGGCGCTAACCGTCAGAGGGGCCCGGCGTCATGGCGGCGAGAATACGGACCCCCTCATACCCACTCAAGCCGGCCTTTTTGCAAATTGTGTATGCCTTCGGCAGAGGCCACGGTCGATACATTTCTTAACTTGCGCCTGGGATGGCGTGCGTGGAATAGTCGCCCAAGCAAGTGCTTGGTTGTCCCCGATTCAAAAGAATAAAAAAGGAGGAGGCCCTGTGGCTGATGCAGTCCGTTTGCCGCTCGACATGTTCTTCGAGCGCGAAGCACGTCATCCCAACAAGCGTTACCTGGTGCAGCCCATGGCGGGTGGCCAGGTGGAGGAGCTGACCTGGGGCGATGTCGGCGACCAGGCGCGACGCGCCGCCAGTTGGCTCAGGGGGCGCGACCTCCCCCCGGGCAGCCGCATCGCGATCATTTCCAAGAACTGTGCCCACTGGATCGTGGCCGACCTGGCGATCTGGATGGCCGGGCACGTATCCGTGCCGCTCTACCCGAACCTCACCGCCGAGTCCGTCCGCCAGGTGCTGGAGCACTCCGAAAGCGCCCTGGCGTTCATTGGCAAGCTGGACGACTGGCCCGCCATGAGCGCTGGGATTCCCGAGGGTGTGGCGACCATCGCGCTGCCCATCCACCCCGAGGGTGCCTTCGACTACGCCTGGTCGGACCTGCTGGATTCGACCCCCATCCGTGACAACCCCCGCACCCGCCCCGAGCAGCTCGCCACCATCATCTACACCTCCGGCACCACCGGCACGCCGAAAGGCGTCATGCAGAGCTTCGGCAACTTTGCCTTCGCTGCCGAGCACGGCGTGAAGCTCTTCAACACCAGCGAGAACGATCGCCTGCTGTCCTACCTGCCGCTGTGTCACGTGGCCGAGCGGATGTTTGTCGAGATGGCCTCCCTCTACGCCGGGCAGACGGTGTTCTTCGCCGAAAGCCTCGATACCTTCCTCCGTGACCTGCGCCGCGCGCGGCCCACGGCGATCTTCGGCGTGCCGCGCATCTGGACCAAGTTCCAGATGGGCGTCTTCGAGAAAATGCCCGCCCAGAGGCTGGACCGCCTGTTGCGTCTGCCGTTGATCGGCCGCTTCATCGGGCGCAAGGTGCTCGCCGGCCTGGGGCTCGACGCCGTGCGCGTTGCCTTGTGCGGCGCGGCCCCGGTGCCCGAGGCGCTGCTGCACTGGTACAAGCGCCTGGGGCTGGACGTACTGGAGGTCTACGGCATGACCGAGAACTGCGGTTATTCCCATGTTTGTCGCCCCGGCGAGCAGAAGACCGGCTGGATCGGCCGCAACAGCCCCGGCGTCGAAGTGCGCATCAGCGAGGAAGGGGAAGTCCAGGTCCGCAGTGGCGCCACCATGCAGGGCTACTACAAGGACCCGGAACGCACCGCCGACACCATCACCTCCGACGGCTTCCTGCGCACCGGCGACAAGGGCGAGCAGGACGCCGACGGCAACCTGCGGCTCACAGGTCGCATCAAGGAAATCTTCAAGACCAGCAAGGGCAAGTACGTCGCTCCCGCCCCCATCGAGAACCGCCTGGCCGTGCACACCCGCATCGAGCAGGTGTGCGTGGTCGGGGACGGCCTGCCGCAGCCGATGGCCCTCTGCGTACTCTCCGAGGTGGGCCGCCAGGAGGCCGGCAATGGCACCCGTGAGCAGTTGGAAGGCAGCCTCCGGACCCTGCTCGACGAGGTCAACCAGGCGCTGGACAAGCACGAGCGCCTGCTCGGCCTGGTGCTGGTGAAAGAGGTCTGGGCGGTGGACAACGGTTTCCTCACGCCGACCCTGAAGATCAAGCGCAACGTTGTCGAAGGCACCTACGGGCCGCGTTTCCCTGAGTGGATCGCGCGTCGCGAAACGGTGCTCTGGCACGACTGAAGTCCGCGCCGGTTGCCCCGGCGCCTATCCACCAAGGAGTCGACATGAGCCTGTGGCGCGAAACCCCAGATCTGGACCGCCTCAACGCCACCCTGCGCAACACCATCGGCGAGGTGCTGGACATCCGCTTCGAAGCCTTCGACGAGGGCTCGATCACCGCCAGCATGGTGGTGGACGGTCGCACCCACCAACCCTATGGCCTGCTCCACGGTGGCGCGTCCGTGGTGCTGGCCGAAACCCTCGGCTCCACCGCCGCCTACCTGTGCATCGACAACAGCCGTTTCTACTGCGTGGGGCTGGAAGTGAACGCCAACCACCTGCGCGGACTGCGCAGCGGCCGGGTCACTGCGGTTGCCCGGCCGGTGCACCTGGGGCGCTCCACCCAGGTATGGGACATTCGCCTCAGCGGCGACGATGGCAAGCCCAGCTGCATCTCGCGGCTGACCATGGCCATCGTCCCCCTGGGGGAGGAGCCACCACGCAGTTGATGCGCAAAAGAAAGGGGCCGCTTCAGCGGCCCCTTTTCATTCATGCCAGGTCCAACCAGATCGGCGCATGGTCGGAGGGTTTCTCCATGCCGCGCAGGTCGTAGTCGATCCCGGCATCGCGCAGGCGCGCCTGCAGCGGCTGGCTGGCGAGGATCACGTCGATGCGCAGGCCGCGCTTGGGGGTGTCTTCGAAACCGCGGCTGCGGTAGTCGAACCAACTGAAGCGGTCGTTCACCTCGGGGTGGAGGTGGCGGAAGCTGTCCACCAGGCCCCAGCCCTTCAGGGTGGCCAGCCACTCGCGCTCTTCCGGCAGGAAGCTGCACTTGCCGGTCTTCAGCCAGCGCTTGCGGTTTTCCTCGCCGATGCCGATGTCGCAGTCTTCCGGCGAGATATTGATGTCGCCCATCACCACCAGCGGCTGGGAGGGGGCGAAGCGGCTTTCCAGCAGTGCCTGCAGGTCGGCGTAGAAGCGTTGCTTGGCCGGGAACTTCACCGGGTGGTCGCGGCTCTCGCCCTGGGGGAAGTAGCCGTTCATCACCGTCACCGGGTTGCCCTGTTCGTCGGCGAAGGTGCCGTAGATGAAGCGGCGCTGGGCGTCCTCGTCATCCCCCGGGAAGCCCTTGTGCAGCTCCAGCGGCGCCTGGCGCGACAGCAGCGCCACGCCGTAGTGGCCTTTCTGCCCGTGGTAGTGGACGTGGTAGCCGAGCTGGCGGATCTCCGCTTCCGGGAACTGCTCGTCGGCCACCTTGGTCTCCTGCAGACCGATCACGTCGGGCTGGTGCTTGGCGATCAGCGCCTCCAACTGGTGGGGGCGGGCGCGCAGGCCGTTGATGTTGAACGAAACGATCTTCATGGGGGCAGCCATCCGGAAAAAGTATCGAATGCTAGCCCAACGCCCGCCGGCCCTGCCAGCACATGGCGGCAGGGCAGGGCGGCTGCTAGCTTTTCAGCCAGCCGGGGCGCCTGCCCATCGCGGCCACCATAACCAGAACAACGAGGACACCGTGCATGCCCGGATACGTCACCCAAGCGCCCGTCGAAGTGCGCCTGCTCGACCGCGGCTACAGCCGTGAGGCCCGCTCGCTGCTCTACCATGCCTACCGGCATGAGCCCACTTACGCCTACCTGCTGGATGCCGAGCGACCCGGCTATGACCAGCGCGTACGCGCCACGGTACGGGAACTGGTCAGGCAGCACTTCATCGAAGAGCAGCCGGCCATCGGCCTGCTGATCGAAGAGCGCCTGGTGGGCATCGCCCTCATCGCCCCGCCCCAGCGGCGGCTGGATATCACCGAAAGCTGGGGTTGGCGACTGCGCATGCTGCTGACCACCGGCCTGGGTTGCACCCGGCGCTTCCTCGAATACCACGAGGCAGTGCTCGCCTGCCTGCCACCCGGCCCCTACCACGTGCTGCCATTGCTCGGCATCCACCCGGAGTTCCAGGGGCGCCAACTGGGCGAGCGACTGCTCCAGGCGCTGCATGAGTGGTGCGCCGAGGATGCCGGGTCCCAGGGCGTGGTGCTGGACACCGGCAACCCGCGCTACCTCGATTTCTACCAGCGCCAGGGCTACCAGTTGCTCGGCGAGGTCGCCGTCGGGCCGGTGCTGGAGCGGGTCTTCTTCCACCCCAATCCGGCCCAGGCGCTGGAGGGCGTTGGCGTAAGCGCCTGAGCCGCCATGGCTGTCAGCCCGACACATCGCGCCACGAAATCCTCGGCCGACGAGGCGCCTGCTACTGAAGAAAGGCAGCGGAACGCCGTGCTAGCATCCCGCGCATGAATGTTCGTCAAGGAATGCGCGGCCTCCTGGCACTCGCGCTGTCGGCCCTGTGCCCGCTTGCGCTGGCCAAGGCCTCGCTGGAAGTGAAAGTGACCCCGGCCAATGCCGCGTTGAAGGCCAATATCGAAGCCTTCATCGGCAGCCTGGGGGATCGAGATGAAACCGCCCTGCGTCGTTTCCGTCGTGCCGCCGAAGAGCAGGCGCGCCAGGCGGCGCAGGCCCTCGGCTACTACCAGGCGGAGATCGACAGCCAGGTACGCCCCGGCAAGGACCCGGTCCTGCGACTGGACGTGCAGCCCGGCGAGCCCGTCCGCCTGCGCCAGGTGACGGTGCGGGTGGAGGGTGAAGCCGCTGACCTCAAGGCCTTCAAGGTGCCGAAAAGCAAAACCCTGGCCCCGGGCGAGCCGCTCAACCACGGGCTCTACGAAGACGCCAAGAAACTCATCCAGAGCCAGGCCCTGCGTTATGGCTTCTTCGATGGCCGCTTCCGTTCCCAGCGGCTGGACATCGACCCCCGTGCCGGTGTCGCCGACATCGAACTGATCTACGACAGCGGGCCGCGCTACGCACTCGGCCGGGTCGCCTTCGACGGCGACACCCCCTTCGACCCCGAACTGCTGGCGCGCCTGGTGCCGTTCCCGCCCAACACGCCCTACGACGCCGACCAGGTTGCCAAGCTCAGCCAGAACCTCCAGGCCAGTGGCTACTTCGAGGAAGTGCGGGTGGATGCCCAGCCGGAGCCCGGTACCGGCCGGCTGATCCCGGTGAAGGTGCGTCTCGGCGCCGTCAAACCCCGCACCCTGGGCCTGGGCGTGGGCTTCTCCACCGACGTCGGCCCCCGCGCCCGGGCCAACTGGACCCGCCACTGGATCAACCCCCAAGGCCACCGCCTGGGGGCGGAAAGCGAAATCTCCACGGCACGGCAGAGCGTCGGCACCTGGTACGAAATCCCCCTCGACCCGCCGCTGACCGACAGCCTGCGCTTCACCAGCGGCTTCCAGCGCGAACAGCTCACCGACGTCGAAAGCCGCCGCTTCACCCTGGGCAGCCAATGGCAGTCCAAGCTGCCGGACGACTGGCAGCGGGTCGTCTCCCTGCGCTGGGAGCAGGAGATCTACGACTTCGGTGACGGCAGCCCCAACGGGCGCAGCAGCTTCCTCATCCCCGGCATCGGCTACAGCGTCACCCGCAGCGACAGCCGCCTCGACCCCAGCCAGGGCTACCACCTACAAATGGACGTGCGCGCCGCCAAGGAGGGCGTGCTGTCCGAGGCCGACATGACCTACGCCAGCGCCATGGCCAAGGGGCTCTACACCCTCCCGGGCGGTCATCGCCTGCTCGGTCGTGTCCAGGCCGGCGGCATCGCCACCACCGACTACGGTGCCATTCCGCCCTCGCTGCGCTTCTTCGCCGGTGGTGACCAGAGCGTGCGGGGCTATGACTACCAGACGCTCTCCCCCGAGGATCGCCAGGGCAACAAGGTCGGCGGCCGCTACATGGTGGTGGGCAGTGCCGAATACCAGTACCCCGTTGCCGAGCGCTGGCGCATCGCCGCCTTCGTCGACCGCGGCAACGCCGTCAACAACCTCAAGGACAAGCTCAAGACCGGCGCCGGCATCGGCGTGCGCTGGGTCTCTCCGGTGGGTCCCATCCGCCTCGACCTGGCCAAGGCCCTGGATGATCCCGGCGGCTTCCGCATCCACTTCTCCATGGGGCCGGAACTGTGAGGCGCGTGGTCAAGGGGGCGTTGCTCGCCCTGGGGCTCACCCTGGCTGGTGTGGGAGCGATCGGCGCCTGGCTGCTGGGCAGCGAGGGCGGCGCCCGCTGGGCACTGGGCCTGGTGCCGGGGTTGGAAGTAGAGGGTTTCAGCGGCCACCTGGGCGGCCAATGGCAGGCACAGCGCCTGGTGTGGCGTCAGGGCGAAGACGTGGTCGAGGTCACGGCCCCGCGCCTGGACTGGCAGCCCGGCTGCCTGCTGGGCATGACGCTGTGCATCGACCAACTGGCCGCCGACGAGGTGGCCCTGTCGTTCCCGGGGGAGGGCGGCAGCACTGACGATGGCCCCGTCCGCCTGCCCGCCCTCGCGCTGCCGGTCGGCATCCGCCTGGGCGAGGCTCGCCTGGGGCGCCTCAGCCTGGATGGCGAGGCGCTGCTGGCCGATCTCCAGCTTCGCGCCACCTGGCTGGCGGACGGGCTCACCCTGGAACGTGTCAGCCTCCGTCGTGACGACCTCGCGCTGGAGCTGCAGGGGCACCTCACCCCCAGCGGGGATTGGCCGCTGGAGGCGACCGGCACCCTGGCGTTGCCGGCGCCCGGTAGCCAGGCCTGGTCACTGGCGTTGCACGCCAAGGGCGACCTGCAAGGGCAACTGACCGTCCAGGCCGACAGCACCGGTTACCTGCAAGGCCGCCTGGAGGGCGAACTGCAGCCCCTGGCCGACCATCTGCCTGCCTCCGCCACCCTGAAAGTGGACGCCTTCAAGCCCTCGGCGGACCTGCCCGACACCCTGCAATTGCAGCAACTCACCCTCCAGGCCCAGGGCGACCTGGCGCAGGGCTACGCGGTCGAAGGGCACGCCAGCCTGCCGGGCGAGGGCGGTGATGTACGCCTCGACCTGGCCGGCCGTGTGGATGCCAAGGGCGCGGACCTCAAGCAACTGGCCCTGGTGGCCGCGCCGGAACAGACGCTCGACCTGAGTGGGCGGATCGACTGGCAACAGGCCCTGGCCCTGGACGCCCGTATCGCCTGGCGTGACTTCCCCTGGCGCCGGCTGTATCCCGCGATTGACGAGCCGCCCGTCAGCCTGCAGCGCCTCGACGGCCAGGTGCAGTACCTCGATGGCCGCTACCACGGGCAACTCGACGCCGCCCTGAAGGGGCCGGCCGGTGACTTCACCCTCGCCAGCCCGCTCAAGGGTGATCTGGGCCAGGTGGAACTGGCCGACCTGCGTCTGGCCGCCGGTCAGGGCAAGGCCCAGGGGCGCGTCCAGGTGGGCTTCGCCAACGGTGTGGATTGGGACGCCCAGCTCGCCCTCAAGGACCTCGACCCCGCCTACTGGGTCGCCGAGCTGCCCGGTCGCCTGGCCGGCAACCTCGCCAGCCAGGGGCGCATGGCCGATCGCCTCGCCCTCATGGCGGACCTCGACCTCAAGGGCCAGTTGCGCGGCCAGCCCGCCGTGCTGCAAGCCAAGGCCCGTGGCGAAGGGCAGCGCTGGACGCTGGAGCAGGTCCAGGCACGCCTGGGCGACAACCGCATCGACGGTCAGGGCCGCCTGGAGCAGCGCCTCGACGGCCGCCTGGACATCGCCCTCAATCGGCTTGGCCAGCTCTGGCCCGGCCTGTTCGGCAGCCTCAAGGGGCGCCTCGACCTCGCCGGCAGCCTCGACGCGCCCCAGGGCCAACTTTCCCTCGATGGCCAGCGGATCGGCCTTGGCCCCCAGCGCCTGCGTCAACTGCGCTTGCAGGCCAGGCTGGATGCCCGGCAGAACGGCACCCTGCAACTCGATGCCGACGACCTCGAGTCCGGCGAGCGCGCCCTGGGTGACCTGCGCCTGACCGGCTCGGGCACGCTCCAGCGGCAGCAGGCCGAGCTGAGCTTGAAGGGACCCGACCTCGGGCTTGGCCTGGCCCTCGACGGGCAACTGAAGGACGGCGACTGGCGCGGTCGCCTCAGCCGTGGCGACGTGCGGCTCGGCACCCAGGACTGGCGCCTGGAGCAGGCCGCCTCGCTGCAGCGCCTGGCCGACGGCCGCCTGGACCTGGGCGCCCATTGCTGGCGCTCCGGCGAAGCCAGCCTCTGCGCCGGCCAGCAGCGCCTGATGCCCGAACCCAATCTGGATTACCGCCTGCGGGACTTCCCCCTGGCCAGCCTGGCGCCCTGGCTGCCGGATGACTTCGCCTGGCAGGGACAGTTGGACGGCGACTTGCGGCTGCAACTGCCGTCCACCGGCCCCAGCGGCCGCATCCTGCTGGATGCCGGCAGCGGCGTGCTGCGGGTGCGGGAGGAGGGGGCCAAGGGCCAATGGCTGGACTTCCCCTACCAGAGCCTGCGCCTGGAGAGCAGCCTGCGCCCGCAGCGGGTGGACAGCCGCCTGCTGTTCGAGGGCGGCAAGCTCGGCCGCCTGCGCCTGGACGCTCGCATCGACCCGCGCCCGACCCGCAAGCCGCTGCAGGGCGACTTCCAGTTGGAGGGCCTGGACCTCGCCGTGCTGCGCCCCTTCGCCCGGGGTGTGGAGGAGCTGGAAGGGCGCCTCGACGGCAGCGGCACCCTCGGCGGCACCCTGCTGGCACCCAACGTGATCGGGCAGGTGCGCCTGGGCGGAGGCCGCCTGGTGGGTGGCGAACTGCCCACGCGGATCGAAGACCTCAAGCTGGATGCGCACATCGCCGGCGAGCGGGTCGAGCTGTCCGGCACCTGGACCGGTGGCGACAAGGGCCAGGGCAGCCTGGGCGGCAGCCTCGCCTGGAGCCAGGGCCTGGACGTGGACCTGACCCTGCGCGGCAACAGCCTGCCGGTGGCGGTGGAGCCCTATGCCAACCTCGATGTTGACCCCGACCTGCGTGTGCATATGGCCGAAGGGCGGTTGGCACTGTCCGGCACCGTGCGCGTTCCCCGGGGCACCATCAAGATCCGCGAACTGCCGCCCCAGGCCGTGCGGCTCTCGTCGGATGCCCACCTGGTGGGCGAACAGGACGAGGAAGCCCCGCTGCAACTGGCCATGGACGTCAACGTCGAAGTGGGCCAGGAGCGGCTCAGCTTCAGCGGCTTCGGCCTGACCGCCGACCTCGCCGGGCACCTCAAGGTCGGCGACAACCTGGCCGCGCGCGGCGAACTGAACCTGAAGAACGGCCGCTACCGCGCCTACGGCCAGCGCCTCGACCTGCGCCGCGCACGCCTGCTGTTCGCTGGCCCGCTGGACCAGCCCTACCTGGACGTGGAAGCGGTGCGCAAGATCGGCGACGTCACCGCTGGCATCCGCCTCAACGGCCGTGCCGACGAGCCGACCACCCAAGTGTTCTCCACCCCGGCCATGAGCCAGGAACAGGCGCTGTCCTACCTGGTACTGGGGCGCCCCCTGGAGCGCGGCAGCGACGGCAACGCCCTGGGTCAGGCCGCCCTGGCGCTGGGCTTGTCCGGCAGTTCTTCGCTGACCAGCGACCTGGCGCAGAAGCTTGGCCTCAAGGACTTCCAGATCGGCGACGACGGCGCCACCGGCGTGCTCACCGATCGCCTCAGCATCCGCTACGGCCTCGGCGTACTGGAGCCCACCAGCGTGGTTGCGTTGCGCTACGAATTGACCCGGCGCCTCTACCTGGAAGCCGCCAGCGGCCTGGCCAGCTCGCTGGACCTGTTCTACAGGCGGGATTTCTAGGTGGCAGCGGTAGTTGACGTTTCCGCTCGGCGGCTCGGGCTTCCCGTGCCACCGCAAACGCAACGGCGCACCTTCCAGGCGACTGACGGTGCTGTTCGAGGCGCCAGCATGGCCTCAGAATCCCGCCATCTCCTTCCGTTGTCATGCGAGGCCGCCGTGGACGTTTCCGCCAGCTCCATCTCCGACGCCAGCGCGGCCCAGCTCGCCATGAAAGTGCAGGTCTCGGTGCTGAACAAGTCCGTCGACCTCCAGGCCCAGGGGGCTTTGGCCCTGCTGGAAGCGTTGCCCGCACCGGTGAGCAACAGCAACCCGCCGAACCTGGGCAACGTCATCGACGTCACCGCCTGACCTCGGCAGGCTGTCCCTCTCTCAGTCCTGTCCGCCGGGCTCGCTGCAGGTGCGGTCACGCCCGGCCTGCTTCGCCCTGTAGAGCGCCCGGTCGGCGCGGGCGATAAGGCTGTGCAGGGTATCCCCGGTGCGTAGTTCCGAAAGCCCGATGCTCACGGTTACCGCCGTCTCGCCACCATCGAAGTGATGGTGTGTCTCGGCAACTCGCTCCCGCAGCTTCTCCGCCAACTGCAGCGCCTTCGCGCTGCCGGTGTCCTTGAGCAGCAGGATGAACTCCTCGCCGCCCCAGCGGCAGAGTATGTCCGCCTGGCGCACCCCCGTGCGCAGGTTCTCGGCAAAACCTTGCAGTACCTGGTCGCCGGCCAGGTGGCCGTGGGTGTCGTTGAGTTCCTTGAAGTGATCCAGGTCCAGCAGCAGGGCGGTCAGTGGGCGCTTGTCGCGTAGGGACTCCTGCAGTGCCTGGCCCGCCAGCAGGTCGAAGCCGCGACGGTTGGGCAGCCCGGTGAGGCTGTCGGTGGTGGCCAGCGCGGCGATGCGGTCGCGGTAACGGCGCACCATCAGGTACAGCAGCACCAGCACCACAAGGGTCACCGCCAGGCTGATGCCCAGGTTGAGGTAGAGCGCGTTGCGTACCGGCGACAGGGCGCCTTCTTCGGTCTTGTCGACGAACAGGTACCAGTCCAGCTCGGGGATGAAGCGGGCGTTGAGGTAATGCTCGCCGTCTGGGGCCTGGTACTGGTGGTTGCCGCCACGCTGGTGCAGCACCGCCCGTACTACCGGGGCCAGACCCGGCAGATCAACCAGCGTCTGGCCCACGCGAATGCCCGCCGGCCCGCCATGGGCACTGGTGAGCACCACGCGCCCGGTGGTGTCGGTGAAGTAGATGGTCCGCTGGTAGCGCTGCTGATACTCGTCGATCAGCTTCACCACCGCGTCCACCGTCAAACCCACCCCGGTGGCGCCGATGAAGCGGCCGTCGTAATCCAGCACCTTGTAATTGATGAAGATCGTCAGCCGGTCCTGGTTGGCCATGTCGACGTCGACGTTGATCTCGTAGGGCGTCTCCATGTCCCGCACGCGGTAATACCAGAGGTCCCGGGGCTCGTCTCGGGAGACTTGTTTGAGCACCCCGCGCGACTGGTAGTAAATGTGGGTCCGCTCGGAGATGAAGAAGCTGGTGAAGGCACCGTAATGCTCCTGGACTTCCCGCAGGTAGCGGGTCATGCGCTCCGGGTCCTGCTCGCCCTGCATGGCCCAGTCCCGCAGGAAGGTGTCGCGGCTCATCATCGACGAGATCAGGATGGGCCGTACCAGGTCCTTCTGTATCTCGGAATAGACGTTGTCGGAGGTCAGCGGCAGCTCGGTGTTGACGATGCCATCGCGGATCGACTGGAGGGAGGCGTAGTAGCTGACCAGCGATGTGACAGCAAAGCCACAGGTCAGCAGGAGAACGAGCAGGGCAACGAGGAAGCGCTGGTTACGCAAGCGGGGCAGGTGGGCTGACATCGGAGCGTCCTGGGGCAAGTGGCGACATGCTAGCCACTTGCCCCGCCCGCGTCATCCGTGGCGTTCAGCGCAGCAGGCTGATGTCCTCGATCCAGGGTTCCAGGCGCTTGCCGTAGGCCACTTTCAGGCGCATCGGCTTGATCGGCTCGTCGTAGGCGCCCACCAGCCGCTCCTCCACCTGCTGGCGCCAGCGATAAGGCACCTGCAGTGCATCCACCTCCAGTCGGCTCACCCGGGCCTGCAGGCGCGGCGGTGTCTGGTTGTGGTCGTACCAGGCGTAGAGGCGTGCCTTCACCAGCGCATAGCGCTTGCGGTCCGGGTAGCGCTGGCGCAGGGCTTCCACATCGCTACCGGCGGCTACCACGAACAGGCGGCTGGCGCGGTCGCGCTCGTACTCGAACTGGCTGCGATACGTGGCCTCCAGTTCAGTGTTTTCCTCGTTGCGCTTGCGCGCCAGGGCCTTGCGGGCCTCCTTCAGCCGGGCTTCGGCACGGCCGAGCTCGGCGGCCCAGGCGGGGCCATCCAGTTCGAGCACGGCGTAGGTGCTGCTTTCGTGGGTCTCGTAGTGGCCTTCCTGCCCTTCAAGAGGCAGCCCGATCTCCTCCAGCACGGCACGGTCGAGGCGGATCTCCTGCTCGTCCCCGTCCCGTGGCGTGCGCCAGTCCAGGCGCAGGCTGAGCCCGCTGTTCTCACCGGCCCAGCCGAAATCCGAGTAATCCCGGCTCAGCTCGCGCTGGGACAGTTCCAGGCGACTGTCCGGTTTGCCGGTGCGGTTGTACCAGACCCCAGCCAGTGCCAGGCCGTTGACCACCAGGACCAGGCCGAGGGCCGCGGAGAGGGCATAGCGATTCAGGCTGTTCATCAGCGGGCTCCTCCTTTCAGCCAACTGCGGCGCAGGCGGTTCAGTACCACCAGGATGAGCAGGGCGATCAGGCCCAGCAGCAGGAAGAACAGGTACTTCGGCAGCAGGTCCCACCACCAGTCGAAGAGCTTGGTGTAGAGGAAGATCACCAGGAAGGTCAGGCTGCCGTTGATCACCTCCGGCCAGTCACGCCGAGCGCCCAACCAGATGCCGAGGGCCGCGAGGGCGAAGCCGCCGAGCTGGTAGCCACCCTCGATCAGGTCGCTGTCCAGGGGCAGGTAGCTGGAGCGGCCCCAGTTGGCCAGCACCAGCAGGGCCAGGAAGAAGGTGATCAGCCCCACCAGGCGATAGGTCGCGGCGAAGCCGCCGAAGCGCACCTGGGACAGCAACTGCGGCACGAGGAACACCGCCACCGCCGCCGGCAGGAAATTCTCCGGGTGCTCGCCCATGGACAGCCAGTAACCGCCACCCCAGGTCCCCACTCGTGCCGAGATGAATGCCATCAGGCACAGCAGCCCGGCCACCAGCAGCAGGCGTGCATTGCAGGCGTAGGCCAGCAGCAGCCCATAGGCGCCCCAGGCGATGAAAGCCTTGTCCGATGGGGTGATGTTGAAGATCTGCCCGAGCATCACCAGGTTCAGCACGAAGGCGACGAAGGCCAGCATGGCCGCCAGCTTGCTGAAATAGCCGGTGCTGTCGTGGCGCCGTACCAGCGCGGTCAGGCCCAGCGTGCCCAGGGTCGCGCCGACCAGGATGGCCACCTGCACGGTTTCGCTGAACAGCCCCCAGAACTGATAGAAGAAGAACAGCAGGCTCGCGCCCAGGGCCAGCGCCCCCAGCAGCGAGGCGATGCGCATGCCCAGGGACAGGCGACGGGTCTGGGTGTCATGGTCGATGTCGTAGCGACTGCGCAGGTCGGCCAGCACCTGGCGGTGGTGATCACCGAGCTGATCGAGCTGGCCGGGGTCGAGCAGCAGAGCCTGCTCCTCGTGCAGACGTTCCACCTCCCGGTAGAAAGCCTGGATATCGTCGGCGCGACGTTGTGCGTCCTCATGGGTGACGGCGGGCATGGCGGGTCCTTGTGCGTGCGGTGCCGCCGAGCACTCTAGGCCCGGTCGGGCAGCCGAGCAATCGGGCCGACGTGAAGTTGAGAAAACCCAGGCGAAATTGGGCGGCAAAAGCCTGACATGACGTCCACTCAGGGGCGTCGGTCGATCTTGGCCAATGGGAAGTTCCAAGCCCATAAACGCCGAAGGCGCCGGTCAGGGCGCCTTCAAGCGTTGGATGTTTCAGGCATCGATCTGGCCTCGCGACAACATTGACTCAAGCGGGATGCGCTCCGGTCCGTGCGGCCTCAGGCGACACGGAAACCGGGAGTACGGTCGGAGCCGTCTTCAGCGACACGGAAGCCGGGGGTGCGGTCGGAGCCGTCTTCAGCGACACGGAAACCGGGGGTACGGTCGGAGCCGTCTTCGGCGACGCGGAAGCCGGGAGTGCGGTCGGAGCCGTTTTCGGCAACCGGCGGATTCACAGCGCGTTCGGCACCGGCGGTCAGGAGCGAGTCCTGCTGGGTTTGTTGGGGCAGGGCGAAGGCACTGGCGGTAGCGGTCAGGCTGACGGCGAACAGGCTGGCAAGAATGCGCATTTTCATGGTGGGTTCCTCGTGGAAAGTGGGGTTGAAAGTGAACACGAGGGCAATGTTAGAGAAATAAAATCGATAAAAAAGTTGAGATGGCTAATGGTGACCATCGATTTCATTGATAGTGCTTAAATTGTCTTTTAAAAACAGATAGTTAATTTGATTTTTGGGTTCTTTTAGAGCGCTATAAGCCCCATGAAAAACACTGTTGCGCAGAATAATAACAATCGAATAATTCGATTTAATGGCCGGAAATATCCTGAAACACGGCATCGGTAGCAGGCTCATGTTCGGATCATTGAACGTCTGTCGCCATATGCGGGCACGCGGTATTCAGCGGGTTGCGACGGGTGCGCGCCGGCCAGACCGGACCAGGGCGCCGCGCATGCAGGCAGCCGCCGGGCGTCCTGCTAGGCTATGGGCCTTTTCCTACCAATGGATGGCCCCATGTCCAGCGAGATCGAAACGCCCTTCACCCACGAGCCCCTGAGCGCCGTCGAAGTCCGCCTGCTCGGCAGCCTCATCGAGAAGCAGGCCACCACCCCCGAGTCCTACCCGCTGACCCTCAACGCCCTGGTGCTGGCCAGCAACCAGAAGACCAGCCGCGAACCGGTGATGAACCTCACTGCCGGCCAGGTGGGGCAGGGCATGCGCACCCTTGAAGGGCGCGGCCTGGCTCGCCTGGTAATGGGCAGTCGCGCCGACCGCTGGGAGCAGCGCGCCGACAAGACCCTCGAACTGGTCCAGCCGCAGCTCATCCTGCTCGGCCTGTTGTTGCTGCGTGGCCCGCAGACCCTTGGCGAACTGCTCACACGCAGCAGCCGCATGCACGAGTTCGACGATCTGGATCAGGTTCGCCACCACCTCGACCGCCTCGCCGCCCGTGGCCTGGCCACCGTGCTGCCGCGCCAGAGCGGCCAGCGTGAAGAGCGCTTCATGCACCTGCTGGGCGAGGCTGCCGACCTGGAAGCGCTGCTCGCCACCCGGCAGGACGCCCCCGAGCGCAGCGAATCCCGCGCCGGCCTGGAGAGCCGCGTCGAGCAACTGGAAGCCCGCATCGCCGAACTGGAAGAACGCCTCGCCCGGCTCGAAGGCCACTGATCCGTCCCCATCACGCAAGCCTTTGTCGCCTGGTGCATATGCCCGCACCGGGCGACCTGCCATTCTTGCGCGCACCCCTGACACAGCCCGAGGTAGCCATGAAGATCAGCGCCGATTTCGACAGCGGCAACATCGAAGTCAAGGACGCCAGCAACCCCCGCCACGTCCTTCTCGCCATGCGCCCCGACCTGCGCAGCCACCACTTCCAGTGGTTCCACTTCAAGGTCGACGGCATGACCCCCGGCAGCCGCCACGACTTCAGCCTGGTCAACGCCGGCCAGTCCGCCTACGCCCACGCCTGGACCGGCTACAACGCCGCCGCCTCCTATGACCAGATCAACTGGTTCCGCGTGCCCAGCCGCTTTGACGAGAACGGCCTGCACTTCGGCCTGGAGCCCACCCAGTCGCACATCTGGTTCGCCTACTTCGAGCCCTACAGCCGCGCGCGCCACGACGCCCTCATCCGCCAGGCCGTCGAAGCGGCCGGCGCCGAGATCGTCGCCACCGGCAAGAGCCTCGAAGGGCGCGACATCCCCCTGCTCAAGGTCAGCCGCAACCCCCAGGCCCAGCGCCGCGTCTGGATCATCGCCCAGCAGCACCCTGGCGAGCACATGGCCGAATGGTTCATGGAAGGCATCATCGAGCGCCTCAAGCAGCGCCAGGACCCGGAGCTGGAGCGCCTGCTCGACGCCGCCGACCTCTACCTCGTCCCCAACATGAACCCCGACGGCGCCTACCGTGGCCACCTGCGCACCAACGCCGCCGGCAAGGACCTCAACCGCGCCTGGCAATCGGCCAGCGAAGCGGAGACCCCCGAAGTCCACTTCGTCCAGCAGCAGATGCGCCGCATCGGTGTCGACCTGTTCCTCGACATCCACGGCGATGAGGAAATCCCCCACGTCTTCACCGCAGGCTGCGAAGGCAACCCCGGCTACACCCCGCGCCTCGCCGCCCTGGAAGAAGAGTTCCGCCGCCGCCTCGTCGACATGGGCGCCGAGTTCCAGACCCGCTACGGCTACCCCCGCGACGAGCCCGGCCAGGCCAACATCACCCTGGCCTGCAACGCCGTCGGCCTGGAGTTCGACTGCCTGTCCTTCACCATCGAAATGCCCTTCAAGGACCACGACGACAACCCCGCCCCGGAAACCGGCTGGAACGGCAAGCGATCCATGAAGCTCGGCCAGGCCGTGCTAAGCGTCGCCGCCGCGATGGTCCACCGCCTGCGCTGATCCCCAAGACCCTCCCTGGCAGCCGGGGAGGGCACACCAGGCCAGGCCCTTGCCGCTTCACCGTCCAGGGCGGGCAACTGCTGCGGGCCCCACAGCCGCTTCGAAAGCGCACTGAGTGGCCGAGTGGCGTGTCGCCGACAAAACCGCAGGATCGTACAAGCGCACCGCAACGGCCCTCGCTAGCCTCACAGCTCACCCCATCAGCCAGGAGCCGCGCCGTGCATCAGCCGACCCACCCGAGCATCAACCTGCAGCACAAGCTCTCCCTGTTCAGCGAGCAGTGGGCCCCGAAGGTCATCGCCGAAATGAACGACTACCAGTTCAAGGTCGTGCGTATCGAAGGCGACTTCATCTGGCATTCCCACGCCGACACCGACGAAGCCTTCCTGGTGATCGAAGGCCAACTGCGCATCGATCTCCGCGACGGCGCCGTCCTGCTCGGCCCCGGTGAGCTCTACGTCGTGCCCAAGGGCGTCGAGCACAAGCCCTATGCCGAACGCGAAGTGAAGATGCTGCTCATCGAGCCCCGAGGCGTAATCAACACCGGCGAAGAAGGCGGCGAACGCACCGCGCAGAACGACGTCTGGATCTGACCGCCTGCCAGCCCGTCCCGGGCTGAAGCCCGGGCTACCCGCACCAGCCAACCCCTGCGCCGCGCATCCAACCGCCATGCCCAGCCCGACGCCAAATGGTGGACCGATAATGCGCGGTCGACCCAACGCACGCCTCGCCCATCCAGCCCGGGAACGGACCTGCATGCACCAACGCCCCACAACCCCCGCCACACGGCCTGGCACCCGTAGGATGCGGTGAGCTCAGCGAACCGCATCAACCCCGCGCCGCGCATCCAACCGCCATGCCCAACCCGACGCCAATGGTGGACCGATAAAGCGCGGTCCACCCTACGCACGCCTCGCCCATCCAGCCCGGGAACGGACCTGCACGCACCAACGCCCCACAACCCCCACCACACGGCCTGGCACCCGTAGGATGCGGTGAGCTCAGCGAACCGCATCGACCCCGCGCCGCGCACCCAACCGCCATGCCCAACCCGACGCCAAATGGTGGACCGATAGAGCGCGGTCCACCCTACGCACGCCTCGCCCATCCAGCCCGGGAACGGACCTGCATGCACCAACGCCCCACAACCCCCACCACACGGCCTGGCACCCGTAGGATGCGGTGAGCTCAGCGAACCGCATCAACCGCGCCCGCCCGCCCACGTCACCCCGTAAAACCGCCCGCACCCATCCCACCACCCCAAACGAAAACGGGCCCCGAAGGGCCCGTCTGTCAGCGATTTACCAGGGCGCTTGCCGCCAACTGGCATCGGTGCGCAATGCCGGGTCATCGAGGCTGGAGAGGAAGACCGGCAGGTCCTGCCGGTTGATCCAGACATCCCCCTGCCAGCTCAGCACGTTGATCGGTTGGTTGGCCCAGCACATGTAGGCCCGGCGAGGCGCCGCCTCTGCATCCCGATGGCGATCGTGCAGCGTCGGCACCACCTGCTCGCTCAGCCACTGGCTGATGGCCCGGTGCTCCGGGTGGTGGAAGCGGTACAGCGCCTGGTAGGCCCCGGCATCGCTGATCACCTCCACCTCCTCACGGGCGCCGGACTGGTGCAACAGGAACAGCGCCCGCCGGTGGTGCGGGTCCACCCGCTGGGGCAGGCGATAGGGGCGCAGCGCACCGATCAGCCGCGCGAAATCCTCGGCGACGAACCAGGGGCGGTTGTCGACCATCACGGCACGGAGTTGGTAGGCGTAGCGCAGAAAAACAACGGGGGTATATGCGTCTTGCATGGTGAAGCTCCTCTGGACGGGTTAGGAGCTGCCACTGTTCGCTGTCAATCGAAAGGTGGCAGACCGCGCGGGGTTGACAGACCGGGTCCAGGAACCGGCAGACCGCAAGGGTCTCCCCGCGCGATCTGCCATAGAGCGGCGCAACTGTAAAAGTTGCATACGTGCATGGGCCTACAAAAAACGTACGCCGTTTTTCGTATGCACCAGTGGCGCAATCGCGCCCAGACAACAGGCTGTCAAACCCGGCCGCGGGATTTACCGCGACCGGCGAAGGATAGGGAGGTGGGGCGGGGAGGGCAAGGGGAAACAGTAATTTCCCATTTGTAGACCTGATTTAAACTGGTGTCTCTATAGTTCGGCTATTTTTAAATAGGAAACTGTAATGAAAATAAATACAAGTGACGAGGTCCATAATTTTATTGTTCGGTCTCGCGATTTCTTTATGTAGTTAAGTTCGCGCTCGTAATCCCTGTCATGGAAAAATATACGATTCAGGTCTTCTTTGGTTATGAGGTCCGTATATCGTTCTCTGAAGGATTCGTAGTTTTTCTTGAAGCGCCTTGTTTCTGAGTTTGTTTCAGATACTGCATATATCATGACTAATAATGATATGAGGATGAATAAAATAAAAAGTGTATATGCTGGTGTTGAGAATAAGGGTGAGTTGTCTGATTTGCTGAGGGTTCTTATTAGGAATACTGAAAACACAAATGAATATAAGGAAAATACTGATGTGCGTAGATATGTGGTGATTGTTTTTACGACGTCTGTAGCTTTTTCAGAGATTTTCTGGATCTGATCGGATAGTTTGTTTTTTATTTCTACGTACTGTTTTAGGTTGTCTTTTAGATATATTGCGTAGTTGGATTTTATTGACTCTAGGCAACCCTCTTTAAGTGAAAGTAGGTCGTTGTCAGTTAAGTGGATTGAGATTAGGTTTCTGCTTATGCCTGCTTTGTCAATTATGTTTCCGTCAGTGTATGTCCATTCAAATATTTCGAAATAGACTTGAGTTTTGTTGGTGTTAATTTGATCCAGTGACTGAATTTCAAAATTAATAGAGCTATAGCCCTTCAATGTCAGTGTTAGGGCCCCTTTGGGGTCGATCTTTGAAATGTCTGCTAGGCAAGTTAGTAGAAGAACCAACTCGATTTTGTTGAATGTCTCTCTAATTCCGTTGAGTGGGAATGGTTTGTCAAATTTAAAATCTTTAGGAAGGGGTAGGTTGTTAGTGCCATAAATAGAGCATATCTTTTCCCTGGATTTCTGCTGCGTTACTCTGGAGATGGGTTCGGGGTTTGTAGTTGGTAAAGACGTTTTACTGAAAGGCTTAAATACAAAGAAATCTGTTTTATAGGTCTGATCTAGTTCTAAGCATTCGATTACGTAGGATGAGTTTGTGATGGATTCAATTTTCTCTAAGGTTTCCTTTATGTTTCCATCGCTTATGTATCGAGAGAAATGCTCTAGCGAGTAGACTGAAATAATCCGGTGTTTCGATGGTTTTGTGATCCGAAGAGTGAGTATGCCTTTTATACCGCTTGTTTCTGACCAAAGGCTTAGAGAGTTGCAGAACTCATCTACGCAGGACTCATCTCTGCTGCTCAGTGTGGTGCTTTGATCTGAGTCATCGTGCTCTATAGATAATGTATAACTGTCTAAGTGGTGGATTAGAGACAGGCTTCTAAGAAGCTCCTGCTTATTTGTTGATGCTTCGGATATTCGACGTCGTATAAGTAATTCTTTATTCGTTTCTCTGGTTTCTATGTGTATTGAGTTCGTCGTTATAGTGTCAATAATTCTATTGAGGATCATCCGTTAGTTCCTCTTTATGAAAAGCGTCATAGCCCTCGTCGGAGTAGATTTTGAGATATTTACGTCCGTCGTTTCCGGTGTCAAAGAGGTTTTCGAAGTTGTTAATTTTTCCAGTGATTCGTAAGTCTACGTTTTCGGCTAATTTAATCTGTTTCTTTATTCTGGCTGAGATTATTTTGGGGGCGATAACGAAGTGCGTATCGAAGCCCTTGTCTTTTTCGGGAAGTTGTTTTGCTGCTGTAACTAGGCTGCTTATTTCTATTTCTGAGCTATTTGGTGTGTATCCGCCAATTATTTCGTCAATCATGTCGGGAAATATGCACTGAGGTCGGGTCGTGAAGTAACTCACGAACGCATTTCTCAGGGTCCAGTAATCGCTTTGAGATTTCGGTTGGACTTTGGTTTTTAAGAGTTTTTCAATCGCTGTAAATGCTGCTTGAGTATTTCGCTCTGGTGAGGAAAGTGCTACGAGTGTCAAATAGGCATTCCACCAGTACTCTGTTATTGAGGTGCTGCTGTCACTTATGACAATAGTGGGGTCCAGTTCACCTTCTATAACTGAAAACGTAGCGCATTTTTGCGCTCTCTGTTTTTCTGGTAATCCAGATGCTTTCCGTAAATTGGTTTCGTTTAAGAAGCCTGCGTGATCAATTTTTATTAGAGTTATAAATTCTTTGTTTCCGAGGCTAAAATGCGCGCAGAGAAGGCTGCCCTCCCTCACCGTGGTAATTTTCTCCATCTTCCTCTGGACATAAACTTCGCAGTTAAGAAGGCGAGTTCCCAAGGCAATGGCTGAGGATCGAAAATTGTCCGTCATCAGTTCGTCAATTAGTCCTCTAACTTCGCAGACTTCAGCTGCAAATTTAAAAGCTTGGCTTTTAGTGTTGTTTACAACATCTCGAATAATGCCAGTAAGGTAAGCTTGGATGTCATCTTCCCTGGTTTCATAATATGGAGAACCCAATGAGTTTCCTTTGCAGTCAATCTTCTGAACCACAGCGTTATGAATTATTAGGGTGGGCGGAGGTGGTGGCTCGCTAGGTAGAGGTGTAATGTCGTTATTTTTACTCATGAGGTAGCGCCTTTTAATTCAAAGGTAGAGTGTTGATATGCTGCTTCGCGCCGCTCTGGGCGGCAATCGGTGTTTCACTTGAACGTGAAGAGACCAGCCAGCGCTCCCCGCGCCAGCTGGCCTCTTTCCCATCACTCGCTCTCTTTCACCTCCGCCTGCGACTGCACCACCCCATTCCTCTCATGCCGATACGCACTCACCGCCTCATATACCGCTTTGCGCAGGCGGTTGATGCCGCCGATGGGGCGGTGTTCGGGGAGGGCGTGCCAGGGGTTGAAGGAGAGGTTGTCGCAGAATTCGTTCTGCTCGCGGCTATCGAAGTCCTGGGCGGGGACCTTGATGGTGGCGACGGTCTGGAACGGGGAGATCTTCTCGCTCCATTCCACGCTGGTGTCCTCGATGGGCATGTAGTGCTGCGGGTTCTGCACCTGCACCTGGAGGGCGAAGCAGGCCGGTACGCGATCGAGGGAGAGGCGCTGGTACAGGGCGTTGCGCAGGAAGTTGGGCAGGTCGGTGTTCTGCTTGGGCAGGGTGTACTCGGGGCAGGCATGCGGGTCGGGGATGACGCGGTACTTGATGTTGGCCTGGCCCAGCTTGTACGGGGAGACGGAGCTGTAGACGGTGTCGGTGGGGCTGTCCGGGGCCGGGGCGAGGGTCTGCAGGGCGATCAGCATGTGGCGGATCTCCCAGGTGCGCGGGTCGAGGCTGGGGAAGAAGGCGCCGACCTTCTGGCCGTTGGCCTGGGCTTCGAAGTTGCTGCGGTACTCGGCCACGTCGCGGATGAAGAACACCGGGTGGTTGAACATGACGAAGTCCTGCTCGTTGGCGTGGGCCGGGCTGGGCATGAGCTTCTGGCCGGGCACGTCGAGCAGTTTGATGGCCATGCCGCGTGCGTCGCGGGTGCTGTCGAACTGCGGGTAGGCGTTGCCGTTGGAGAGGCGCATCCAGGCCTGCCAGGTCTTGCCCGGTTCGGCGAGCACGCCGGCGCGCAGGTCGGCGGCCAGGTCGGGCGCCACGGTGACCTCGGCCTTCACGCAGCCATGGGCCTTGGCGTGGGCATCCCGCAGGACGCGGGTGTTGTCGCGGTGCTGCTCCACCACGCGCATGGCGTCTTCGATGATGGCGCGTGCGTCGGCCGCTTCGGTGGGCGGGATCTGCTCCTCGGTGGAGACGGGGCCGGAGAACTTCCAGCCGTAGTAGAGGCTGCCGATGCCCCAGCCGATGAGGCCGACGGCGGCGGTGATGAAGAGGAGCCTGCCGAGCAGGCGTCCGAGCCAGAGCCATAAACGTTTGAGCATGAGCGCTTGGTCCTTGTTGTTGGCTTGCCCGCAGGCGGGTGGTTCTGGGTGGGCGCAGGCCCGCCGGTGGCGGGCCCTGGCTCAGCCCTGGCAGTTCGGCCCGGGCGTCCAGGGGCGCACGGGCTCGGGGGCGAGCTGCGATTCGAGGCGTTCGTTGCCCAGCACCTTGAGGTATTCGATCAGCGCCAGGCGCTCGTCTGGCGAGAGGGCGCGGCCGATCACGCCGTTGCCCCGGCAGCCGTCGCGGAATTCGTGGCCGCTGTTGTGGTTGCCGGTGATACGGGTGTCGAAGAGGAAGCCGCCGGGGAAGGCTTCGGTGCGGAAGCCGGCGAACTGCGGGTCGTACTCGAAGTTGCCGACGTAGAAGGTGGTGGCGCGCTCGTACACCGGGGAGAGCAGTTGGAAGATCGTCGGCACCGAGCCGTTGTGCAGGAAGGGCGGGGTGGCCCAGATGCCGTCCAGCGGGCGGGCCTTGTAGGCGCGCAGTTCACGCACGCCGATGGGCAGGCCGTAGCCGTCCATCTGCTTGCGCTCCTCGCCGCTGATGCCGGCCTGCTCGTAGGCGCGGTTCTCGACGTAGGCAGTGAGGTAGGCCAGGCCCTTGGCGCTGGAGATCCTGGCGAAGTCGATGTCCTTGAGGTCGGCACCGAACAGGCGGACGTCGAGCTGGGCGAGCTGCTCCTTGGTCCAGCCGAGCTTGGTCACGTCGAAGCGGTGGTCGGCGATGTTGTCGGCGGTGGTGGGGTCGGTGCCGATCTCCTGGGTGCTGATCATGCGCAGCTTCCACTCCGGGTCGCGGGTGGGGGCCAGGCGCTTGTCTTCCGGCTGCGGGTTGGGGGCGTGGCAGTAGGCGCAGTTCTCGGCGAACAGGGCGCGACCCTTGCTGGCGCGGGGCAGGTCGATCTTGCCGAGCACCTCTTCCGGCCAGGTCGGCGGTTTGAGGCGCTTGAGGGTCTCTTCCAGGGTGTACAGGTCGCGCACGCGGGTGCTGGAGCTGTAGCGCTGGTCGAGGGGCACGGGTTGGCCGTTCTCCTCGTGCAGGGTGAGGCTGGCGCCCACGCCGAGGGCTTCGCCGATGTTGCGTGCCATGGGCTGCATGGCGGAGCCGTTCCACTGCACCCAGTCGAACTTCCAGATGTCCCACACCTGGGGGTAGCTCACCGGGGCGTTGGCGATGCGGTAGTTGGACGGGTCGATGGCGTCGCCGAACACGCTGTTGGCGATGCGACCGAAGGCGTCGGTGCGGCCGAAGCCTTCCTCGGTGGGGTAGAGGCCACGGTGGGTGTCGTTCCAGGCGGTGCCCAGCAGGCGGTCGAGCACATCCTTGAAGTCGCGGCGCAGTTCGTCCTTGCCCTCGGGGTACTCCTCGCCGAGCACGGTCTTGGCGAAGCGGTTGAACTTGAGCGGGTTGTAGTAGGTGAAGGCCATGCTCATGCCCAGCGCCTGGCCGAAACCGCCGCCCTTGAGGGTGGGCACGGTGGAGGCGAGGGAGTGAAGGGCGGCACCGCCGTCGATGCGGATGGCCTGGCCTTTGTAGTGCAGTTCGCCGGTGTGGCAGGCGGAGCAGGTGATGTCCAGGTACTGCTGGCCGGTGTCGTTGTCTTCATGCCGGGCGAAACCCACGGGCAGGTTGCCGGGGTTCAGCTCGGTGGGCTGCTGTTGCGGGTCGACGAGGAAGCCGAAGCGGGCCAGGTACTCGGGGCGGGCGAACTTCTCGCTGGAGAAGGGCAGCTCCAGCGCGGTGAACCAGTCGTAGCGCAGGCCCTTAACCGTGGTGCCCTGGGGCGTGTAGTAGTAGGTCTGGCGGGATTGCGCGTCCCATTGGTCGAGGTAGTTGACCTTCTCCGGCGCCTGGTAGACGGGGAGATTGGGGTTGGCGATGTAATAGAGGACGACGGCGAGCCCCGCGAGCAGGAGCAGAACCAGCAGGATCAGTGCACGGCGGAGAATGCGCATTCGATACTTCCTTGTACGCTTTTCGGAATTTCTTACGTTATGCCAATCAATTCCTAGGTTGGCAAGGTGCTATTACCTTCATTTGTAAGGGATATTTCTTGTAGGTATTCACGGTTTTTCCCTTCATATCTATTCGCGATAGCGGTTATGGAGAAGGGTTCCATGGCGCGTCAAGGTTCTTGCTAGCGTTACAGGTTGACGCGCCAACATGTTGTTTTTTTTGATAATTCAAAAATTTGGCGCCAAGGACGGGATATGTTGGAAAACATCACCCAGACCCCGAAACGCCTTCTTCTGATCGACCCCTGCGACGAGTGCCAACGGCTGATGCCCAGGCTCCGGGCCAGCGGCTGGACGGTGGAAAGCCGGGACCTGCGCCACGGCTCCGAGCCAGGTTGCGATGTGGGCCTGGTGCGCCTGCGTCGCGAGCACCTGGACCACCCGGAACGCATCCGGGCGCTCATCAGCCGCAGTGGCACCGAGTGGATCGGCCTGCTCGGGCCGGACATGGCCCGCCAGGAGCAGGCTGAGGACTTCGCCGGGGAGTGGTTCTTCGACACCCTGCCGATGCCGGTGGATGCCGGCCGCTTGCAGGGGCTGCTGGGCCGGGCGTTCGGCATTGCGCGGTTGCGTGGGCAGGTGGGGCGCCCGCGCGGCGAGCCGGAGCTGGTGGGCCAGAGCCGGCCCCTGCGGGAGCTGCGCAAGCAACTGGCGCGACTTGCCGGGCAGGAGCGCCCGGTGCTGGTGCTGGGGGAGAGCGGCACCGGCAAGGAGCTGGTGGCGCGCGCGCTGCACCGCACCTCGCGGCGGGCCGAGGCACCGTTCGTGGCCTTCAGGTGCGGGGTGCGTGGCGAGCCGGAGGAAGAGCACGCGCTGCTGGGGGAGGGTGGCGCGGTGGAGGCGGCCAACGGCGGCTGCCTGTTCCTCGACTCGGTGGCGGAGCTGCCGCTGCTGACCCAGCAACGTCTGCTGCTGGCCCTGCGCAGCCATCGCCTGCGCAGGGCAGAGGGCTGGCTGAGCCTGGATGTGCGCCTGCTGGCCGCCACCGACCGGGACCTTGAACTGCTGGCCGAGCAGGGCCGTTTTCTGCCGGAGCTGTACCAGTGGCTGGCCAGCCACACGGTGCGGCTGACCCCGCTGCGCCGCCGCCAGGGGGACATCGCCCTGCTGGCCGAGCACTTCCTGGCGCAGTACGCCATGGCCACCCACGGCCGCCCTCGACACTTCAGCGAGGAGGCGCTCACCGCGCTGGTGCGCCACCACTGGCCGGGCAATGTGCGTGAGCTGGCCGGGCGGGTGCGCCGGGGCTATGCACTGGCGGATGGCGTGCAGGTGGAGGCGGCGGACCTGGGGTTGCACAGCGCGCCGGCCGATGGCGGGGTGATCGGCACGCTGGAGGACTACAAGCGCCGCGCGGAGTACCAGGCGCTGTGCGATGCCCTGGCGCGCTACGGCAACAACCTGAGCCTGGCGGCGCGGGTGCTGGGCATCTCCCGCCCGACCTTCTATCGCCTGCTGCACAAGCACCAGTTGCTGTAGGGCGCCTCAAAAAGCGCAGGCGAGGCCGTCAGCGCAAGGCGCAACGACCAACGGGAGTAACAGCCGAAGGCTGGCCCGAAGGGCGCGCATCAGCGCGTCAAACCGGCGAAAAAGCGCAGCTTACGTGGGGTCAATGAGCATTTTGATCGGACTCGCGCACGAGCCGGTTTTTAACGCCGCGATGACAACGCAGGTAGTTTTCAGAGGCGCTCCGTAGGCGCGTCAGTCCAGCAGCAGCAGGTGCAGCTCGCTCTCGAACTGCAGGTCGCGGCCGCTCAGCGGGTCGCGGAAGGCCAGGGCGCGGGCCAGCAGTTGCAGGGGGCGGGCGTGGTCGTCGTGCTGGTCACGGGCGTCCAGCAGCTCGGGGTAGAACAGGTCATGGAGGATGCCGGCGCCCAGGCCGGCCATTTGCACCCGTAGCTGGTGCTTGCGCCCGGTGACCGGGTAGAGCGCATAGCGCCAGTGTCGGCTGCCGCGTTCGATCACTTCCAGGCGGGTTTCGCTGTTGGGCGGCCCGTCCGTTTCGCACATGCGGAAGAACGGCTCGCCCGGCTCCAGGCGCGTGCGCCGCACCAGCGGGAAATCCAGTTGCGGCAGGGGGGCGGCCACGGCCTCGTAGCGCTTGTGCACCTCGCGTTCGCGGAACAGCGCCTGGTAGGCACCCCGCGTGCTCGGCTCGCAGGAGAACAGCACCAGCCCGGCGGTGTGCCGGTCGATGCGGTGGATGGGCACCAGGTGCGGGTTGCCCAGGCGTTTGGTGAGGCGCGCCTGGAGCGTCTGCTCGACGTATTCCCCGGCGGGCATCACCGGCAGGAAGTGCGGCTTGTCGGCCACCACCAGGTGATCGTCCTGATAGAGCACGCGCTCCTCGAAGGGGATGTCGCGCTCCTGGGGCACCTCGCGGAAGTAGCGCACCAGCTCGCCGGCCCGGTACGGCGTATCGGCATCCAGCGCGCGGCCGTCGGCATCGGTCACCCGGCCCCGGGCCAGGCGGTCCAGCCAGGTGGCGCGGTCGATGGCGGGAAAGCGCGCACACAGCCCATCCAGCAGCGTCGACCAGGGGCCGGGCGGCAGGCGCAGGGTGCTGGGGCGTACGTTGGGGGTGGGCATGGCCGTCTCGGAGCGTCGGGGCGGGCGCGCATTAGGCCGCAGCCGCGGGCGCCGGTCAAACCCGGCGGACGGGCGCCCAGGGCACGCCGGCTGTGGGCCCGAAGTGAAGCGTTACGGTATTTCACCCAAGGGGCTCCCGGCAGGGCACCGGGCTCAGGCTACAATGCCCGACCCGCCGGGGAACGGCGGCCGTCGCAGCAGCTCGGATGCTCGCGCTCGGCGTCCGTCCCGGCCACCCGGATTCGGCTTTGCCTTCAACAAGAGGAACGCAGTATGTCTCGCACTTCCATCACCCTCGGCCTGGCCCTGGCGGCGGCCCTGCTGGCCGGTTGCAGCTCCACCAGCGCCCCGACCGACAAACCTGCCGAGACCCAGGCCGCCCCGGCCACCACCCAGGCGGACCCGACCACCGACGGCCGCTGCTCCTCGGCCCCGGCCCGTGCCCTGATCGGCCAGGCCGCCACCCCGGAGCGCGTCGAAGAGGCCCGCCGTGCCGCTGGCGCCGCCGACGTTCGCGTGCTGAAGCCGGGCAGTGTGATGACCCTGGAGTACAACTCCCATCGCCTGAACCTGGACACCGACAACGCCAACCTGATCAAGGGCGTCAGTTGCGGCTGACCCCGGGCGGCCCTGCGCTGCGGGGCCGCTACCCCAGCTTCATCACCACCACGCCCATCGCGATCACCCCGCACGCCAGCAGCCGCACCGGCGGCATCGGTTCCTTGAGGAACACCCGCCCGATCAGCAGGGCGAACACCACGCTGGTTTCCCGCAAGGCCGAGACCATCGCCACCGGCGCCAGGGTCATCGCCCAGATGACGATGCCGTAGGCCAGCAGCGACATCGCCCCGCCCGCCAGCCCGCCGCGCCAGTAAGGCCCCAGTTGCCGCAACACGCCCGGCCCCCGCTGCACCACGATGGCCACTGTCATCACCGCCCCGTTCACCGCGAACAGCCACACCGCGTAGGACAGCGCATCACCATTGCTGCGTGCGCCCTGGGCATCGGCCAGGGTGTAGCCGGCGATGAAGACAGCGGTCAGCAGCGAGCAGGTCAGCATGCCCCGGCTCAACCCCGCGCGGGTGCGCCCACCGCGCCAGGCCATCAGCCAGATGCCGGCCACCAGGGTCAGCAGCCCGGCCAGTTCCGGCAGGCCGAGGCCGTCGTTGAGGAACAGCAGCGAGAGCAGCGCCACCAGCAGCGGTGAACTGCCCCGGGAGATGGGGTAGACCTGGCCGAGGTCGCCGTATTGGTAGGCGCGTGCGAGAAAGTTGTTGTAGCCGATGTGCAGCAGCGCCGAGAGCGCGATCCACGGCCAGGCCGCCGCCTGGGGCACGGCCACGAAGGGCAGGGCGCAGAGCGAGATCAGCCCGGCGGCGAGCTGGATCAGCGTGGCGGTGAGCAGGCGATCGAGGCCGATCTTCAGCAGCGCGTTCCAGCCTGCATGCAGCGCAGCGGCGGCCATCACCACCAGGAATACCGAGGTGTCCAAGCGCGATTTTCCTTGTACCGACGAAGGCGCGGCGCCACCGGGGGCGCCGCCAGGGAGGCGCGATAGTGACACAGCCCGCCAGCCGCGGTGAAACCGCCCCTGGCCTGATGGGCAGGCTCCGTAGGATGCGGTGAGCCCAGCGAACCGCATCGCGCCCATGCGATGCGTTGGCACGCATGTCGTCTCGGAGTGCGGGGCGCCTCTCGTAGCCCGGGCTTCAGCCCGGGAAATCGGCGTCAGGCGGGGCCTCGTCGGTGGATGGAAAGAGCGCCTTCCACCCTACCGGAGCGGGCCACGACGCTCGCCTGATGGACACGCCCCGTAGGATGCGGTGAGCCCAGCGAACCGCATCGCGCCCATGCGTTGGCACGCATGTCGCCTCGGAGTGCGAGGCGCCTCTCGTAGCCCGGGCTTCAGCCCGGGAAATCGGCGTTAGACAGGGCCTCGATGTACCGGTACAGGCCCACGGCGCGATGCGGTGGTGTGCCGTCAGGCGTATCCGAGCAGCAGAAAGACGCCGAGGGCGAGCCCCAGCAGGGCGATGCCGAAGTTGATCAGCGGGCCGGAGTTGACGCTGTAGCCCTCGGGAATCTCGATGGGCCTGAGGGTGCGCAGCACCTTGCGGTACTGCAGCGAGGACCAGCAGGCGCACCAGGCGCCGAGCAGCAGCAGGGCCAGGCCGACCCAGTAGGACGCGCGATTCTGCAGGCTCTGGGCGTGCTCGGGCTGCAGCAGGTGCAGCAGCAGGCCGGTGCGCTCGATGGCGAAACCGAAGGCCATCAACGCGAGGCTGGTGCGGTTCCAGGCGAGCAGGGTGCGCTCGGCGGCGAAGAAGACGCGGGGGTCGTTGAGGTCGGACATCGTCACTCCGGGGCAAGACAGGGCTGGGCAAGCCTGCCATGGATAGCGCGCAGCGGCGAGCCGTGCCGGTGACGGCAAGGGGCCAGCGTTTGACGTTGCCGGTGGGCTCCCCCAAGCTGCGCGCTTCTTTTCTGCCAGCCAGGAACCCGACGTTTGATCCAGTCCCTTTCCCGCCTGCGCCGCCTGTGGCCCTTTGCCCTGGCTCCCTTCCTGCTGCTCGCCGGCTGCGACGACACCCCGAAACCCGAAGCCCCCGAAGCCCCCGTGCTGCCGCGCTACCAGGGCGTGGCATGGGGCGAACTGCCGCCGGTGAGCGATGCCGACCTGCTGGCCGGCTTCAATACCTGGCGCTCTGCGTGCGAACGCCTGGCCCGCGACCCGGTGTGGGGCCCGGTGTGTGCGGAGGCCGTGGGTGTCGCCGATGACCCGGCTGCGGTGCGCGCCTTCCTGCAGGCGCGCCTGTCGCTCTACAGCTTGCGCTCCGGTGAGGGCGAGCGCGGGCTGATCACCGGCTACTACGAGCCCGTCTACCCGGGCAGCCTGGCCCGCTCCGAGCAGATGACGGTGCCGGTGCTGGGCGTGCCGGACGACCTGATCGTGGTGGCGCTGGAGTCCCAGTACCCCGAGCTGAAGGGCAAGCGCCTGCGTGGTCGTCTGGAGGGGCGTGTGCTCAAGCCCTATGACGATGCCGCCACCCTGCGCGAGAAGCCCGATGCCGGTCCGGTGCTGGCCTGGCTGGGTGACCCGATGGACCTGCAGTTCCTGCAGATCCAGGGTTCCGGGCGCATCCGCCTGGAGGACGGCAGCCAGATCCGCGTCGCCTACGCCGACCAGAACGGCCACCCGTACCGCCCGGTGGGGCGCTGGCTGGTGGAGCAGGGCTACCTGAAGAAGGAGGAGGTGAACATGGGCGCCATCCGCGACTGGGCCCGTGCCAACCCGACGCGGGTGCCGGAGCTGCTGGCGAGCAACCCCAGCTACGTGTTCTTCGTCACCCGGCCGGACAGCCCCGAAGGCCCCCGTGGTTCGTTGAACGTGCCGCTGACCGCTGGCTACAGCGTGGCCATCGACCGCAAGGTGATTCCCCTCGGCAGCCTGATGTGGCTGGAGACCACCCGCCCGGACGGCACTCCGGTCACCCGCCCGGTGGCGGCCCAGGACACCGGCGGTGCCATCGTCGGCGAGGTGCGTGCCGACCTGTTCTGGGGCACCGGGGATGAGGCGGGCGAACTGGCCGGCCACATGAAGCAGGACGGCCGCCTGTGGCTGCTCTGGCCCAACGGCGTGCCGTTGCCCGAGGTGAACTAGACGCGGTAGGTAGAGCGAGCGCCCCATCCCGCGCCAGGCGGGATGGGGCTGGTCTCAGAGGATGCGGCCGCGGCACTCGCCGAAGCCGATGCGGGGGAGGCCGTCGCGTTCGCACCAGGCCTTGAGGATCACTTCGTCGCCTTCCTGCAGGAAGGTGCGCTGCTCGCCGCCGGGCAGGGTCAGCGGCTGCTTGCCGCCGAAGGTGCTCTCCAGCAGGCTGCCGAAGGCATCCGGCTCGGGGCCGGACAGGGTGCCGGAACCGAACAGGTCGCCTGCTTGCAGCTTGCAGCCGCCCACGGCGTGGTGGGCCACCAGTTGCGCCACGGTCCAGTACATGTGCTGGGTGTTGGAGAGGGCCAGGCGCACCGGGGCGATGCCCTGCTCGCGCATGGTGGCGCTCTGCAGCAGCACTTCCAGCTTGATGTCGAAGGCGCCGTTGGCCTGGTCGGCCGCGTCCAGCAGGTAGGGCAGCGGCTGCGGGTCGCCGGCCGGGCGGGCCGGTTGCGGGGTGCGGAAGGGCTCCAGCGCCTCGGCGGTCACCACCCAGGGCGAAACCGTGGTGGCGAAGTTCTTCGCCAGGAAGGGCCCCAGCGGCTGGTATTCCCAGGCCTGCAGGTCCCGGGCGGACCAATCGTTGAGCAGGCAGAAGCCGGCGATGTGCTCGGCCGCGCGGCCGATCTCTATGGCTTCGCCCATGGCGTTGCCCTGGCCGATCCAGATGCCCAGCTCCAGTTCGTAGTCCAGGCGCTTGCTGGGGCCGAAGCTCGGCACTTCGGCGCCCGGTGGCAGGGTCTGGCCGTTGGGGCGGTGTACCGGGGTGCCGGAGACGCACACGGTGGAGGCGCGGCCGTGGTAGCCGATGGGCACGTACTTGTAGTTGGGCAGCAGCGGGTTGTCCGGGCGGAACAGCCGGCCGACGTTGTTGGCGTGGTGGATGCCGACGTAGAAGTCGGTGTAGTCGCCGATGCGTGCCGGCAGGTGCAGTTGGCAGTCAGCAGCCAGCGGCAGCAGCTCGGTGCCGAGGGCTTCCAGGCGGGCCTGGGCGGGGCTGGCTGCGGCGAGCAGCTCCTGCAACTGGCGGCGCAGGGCGCGGCGGGCGTTGGCGCCGAGGGCGAAGAAGGCGTTGAGGTCTTCACCGGCGGCGACGCGGGCGGCTTCGGCGGCCTCACCGTCGAACAGGCCTGCGGTGCTGGCGATCTTCAGGTCGAAGATGTGCGCGCCGATGGCGACGCCGCCACGCGGGGTGCCGCCGGCCGGGCTGAAGATGCCCAGCGGCAGGTTCTGCAGGGGAAAGTCGGGGTGGCCGTTGGCCGATTCGATCCAACTGGTGCGGGTGTCGTGAGAGGTCATCGATCAGATCCTGCCCTTGTCGAAGGTCTTGGCCATGCCGTCCCAGCAGGCATCGTAGTCGCTCTGCAGGGCTGCGCATTCGAGGGCGTAGCGGCTGGGGCGCAGCACGCGGCCGGTCTCGAACATGAAGGCCATTGTGTGGTCGAGCTTGTGCGGCTTGAGCTCGGCGGCGATGGCGGCGGTGGTGCTGGCGTTGTCCGGGCCGTGGGCGCTCATGCAGGTGTGCAGCGAGGCACCGCCTGGGGCGAAGCCGTCGGCCTTGGCATCGTACGCGCCCTGGATGAGCCCCATGAACTCGTTCATCAGGTTGCGGTGGAACCACGGCGGGCGGAAGGTCTTCTCGGCCACCATCCAGCGCGGCGGGAAGATCACGAAGTCGACGTTGGCCATGCCGGGGGTGTCGCTGGGCGAGGTGAGCACGGTGAAGATCGACGGGTCCGGGTGGTCGTAGCTGACCGTGCCGATGGTGTTGAACAGGCGCAGGTCGTACTTGTAGGGCACGTTGTTGCCGTGCCAGGCGACCACGTCCAGCGGCGAGTGGCCGAGGGTGGTGGCCCAGAGTTCACCGAGGTACTTCTGCACCAGCACGGTGGGGGCTTCCAGGTCTTCGTAGCGGGCCACGGGGGCGAGGAAGTCGCGGGGGTTGGCCAGGCCGTTGCTGCCGATGGGGCCGAGGTCGGGGATGCGCAGGGCCGCGCCGTGGTTCTCGCAGATGTAGCCGCGGGCGCTGGCGTCCAGCAGTTCGACGCGGAACTTCATGCCGCGGGGGATGACGGCGATCTCCAGCGGCTCCACTTCCAGCACGCCCAGTTCGGTGACCAGGCGCAGGCGGCCCTGCTCGGGGACGATCAGCCATTCGCCGTCGGCGTTGAAGAACACCCGCTCCATGGAGGCGTTGGCGCAATAGAGGTGCACGCTGACACCGCTGGCCTGCTCGGCATCGGCGGTGGCGACCAGGGTCAGCAGGCCGTCGATGAAGTCGGTACGGGCCTGGGGAATGGGGTGGGGGTTCCAGCGCAGGCGGTTGGGGTTGACCGGGCCCATCTCGCGGCCGGGAATCTGCCGCTCCAGGCGCTCTAAGCGCGGGTGCGCGGCAGAAGGACGGATGCGGTACAGCCAGGTGCGGCGGGCTTCGGCGCGCGGCACAGTGAAGGCGGTGCCGGAGAACTGCTCGGCATACAGGCCATAGGGCGCGCGCTGCGGGGAATTCTGGCCGATGGGCAGGGCGCCCGGCAGGGCCTCGCTGGCGAACTCGTTGTTGAAACCGCTCAGGTAGTGCAGGTCGGAGGAGGGCAGCGCGGGTGACATGGATGGCCTCTGTTTTTTGTAATTGAATTACGGATAACGTAATTTGAAAGCCGGAAGGGGTCAAGCTATAACAGCGGCCTCCTAAGCGAAGCGGGGCAGTGCATGGCCATCCAGAAGGACGACGCCGAGGCGTCCAAACGACAGAAGGTGCAGGCGGCGGAAGTCGGCACCGAGATCCTCAAGGGCCTGGCCCAGCTGGCGCCGGCCACGTCGCTGTCACGGCTGGCGGAGCACCTGGACATGCCGGCGGCCAAGGTCCATCGCTACCTGCAGGCGCTGATCGCCAGCGGCTTCGCCGCCCAGGACGCCACCACCAACCACTACGGCCTGGGGCCCGAGGCGCTGTTCGTCGGCCTGGCCGCCATCGGCGGGCTGGATGTGGTACGTGCCGCCACGCCGACGCTGTCGGCCCTGCGCGATGAACTCAACGAGACCTGCTTCCTGGCCGTGTGGGGCAACAAGGGCCCGACGGTGGTGCATGTGGAGCAGCCGCTGCGCGCGGTGACCCTGGTGACCCGCGTGGGCTCGGTGCTGCCGCTGCTGGGCTCCTCCACCGGCCTGGTGTTCGCCAGCTACCTGCCGGAGGCGGAGTTCGCTCCGCTGCGGCAGGAGGAAGCGCACCTGCCCGGCGTACCCGATGCCAAGGCCCTGGCGGCGCAGGTCGCGGAGATCCGCGCCAGCGGCCTGCACCACGTGCACGGCTTGTTGATGCCGGGGGTCAACGCGCTGTCCGCGCCGGTGTTCGCGGTCGGCGAGCAGATCGCCGGGGTGATCACGGTGGTGGGCGCCGCCAGCGGCTTCCATGCCGAGACCAGCGGCCGCGCGGCGGAGTTGCTGAAGCAGGCGGCCGAAACCATCACCGCGCGGATGGCGGGGGGGCGTCCGACGTGAGTGAGGGCGTCCGGTAGGCCTCGTGCAGTTGTAAGGGCGAAGCGCTTTCGCGGTCGAAACCGCTCCCACAAACCGGCGCGGCGCCGTTCGGGCGCAGGGTGGATGGCGCTTTTACCATCCACCCATGGCGTTCGCCGTGACCCCGGATGGTGGACCGGTGAAGCGCGGTCCACCTTTCGCCCTGGTTAAAACCGCTCCCACAGGTGCTGGATGGCCGCCATGAAAAAGCCCGCTTGATGCGGGCTTTCTCGTTAGGGCGATGACTCACTCGGTGGCGAGTACGCCCCGGCGGATCTGGTCGCGCTCGATGGATTCGAACAGGGCCTTGAAGTTGCCCTCGCCGAAGCCGCTGTCGCCCTTGCGCTGGATGAACTCGAAGAACACCGGGCCTAGCAGGGTCTCCGAGAAGATCTGCAGCAGCAGCCGGCGTTCGCCGCCTTCGGAGGTGCCGTCCAGCAGGATGCCGCGTGACTGCAGGGCGTCCACCGGCTCGCCGTGGTTGGGCAGGCGGCCTTCGAGCATTTCGTAGTAGGTGGTGGGCGGTGCGGTCATGAAGCGCATGCCCAGGGCCTTGAGGTTGTCCCAGGTGCTGATCAGGTCGTCGGTGAGGAAGGCCACGTGCTGGATGCCCTCGCCGTTGAACTGCATCAGGAACTCTTCGATCTGCCCGGCGCCCTTGGAGGATTCCTCGTTGAGCGGGATGCGGATCATGCCGTCCGGCGCGGTCATGGCCTTGGAGGTCAGCCCGGTGTACTCGCCCTTGATGTCGAAGTAGCGAATCTCGCGGAAGTTGAACAGCTTCTCGTAGAAGTCCGCCCAGTAGGCCATGCGGCCGCGGTACACGTTGTGGGTGAGGTGGTCGATGATCTTCAGGCCCGCGCCCTTGGGGTTGCGGTCCACGCCTTCGATGAACTCGAAGTCGATGTCGTAGATCGACGAGCCCTCGCCGAAGCGGTCGATCAGGTACAGCGGCGCGCCGCCGATGCCCTTGATCGCCGGCAGGCGCAGCTCCATCGGCCCGGTGGGAATCTCGATGGGCTGGGCGCCCAGCTCAAGGGCACGGGCATAGGCCTGGTGAGCATTCTTCACACGGAAGGCCATGCCGCACACGGAGGGCCCGTGCTCGGCGGCGAAGTAGGCGGCCTGGCTCTTGGGCTCGTTGTTGAGGATCAGGTTGATCTCGCCCTGGCGGTACAGGTGCACATCCTTGGAGCGGTGGGTGGCCACCTTGGTGAAGCCCATGGCGGCGAACACCGGCTCAAGGACGTTGGGGGTGGGGGAGGCGAGTTCGATGAACTCGAAGCCCATCAGCCCCATGGGGTTTTCAAAGATGTCGGCCATGGCATGGCTCCTCGGATCAGGTTGCGGTCGCGCCGCGAAAGGTTGAAGGCGTCTGTCGGTCGATCAAACGCTTCGCGGCGGCGCGCAGGACACCCCGCGCACGCTGCGCGCGAGGTGGTCGCCGATGGTGACCTTGAAAGCGAGGCTCTGCATGGGTGCGCTCCTCAGGCCGGCTTGTCGGCCTGGGCGTCCGGGTGGGCGGCGCGGAAGGCAGGGTGCTCCAGCGCCAGGCGTTCGACCCTCAGGATACGCGGGTAGCCGGAGAGGTCCACGTTGAAGCGGCGGGCGGCATACACCTGCGGCAGCAGGTAGACGTCGGCCATGCCCGGTGCGTTGCCGAAGCAGTAGCCGGAGTCGCCGATCAGCGCTTCCACCGCCGCCAGGCCCTCGCCGATCCAGTGGGCGATCCAGTCGTTGACGGTGGCTTCATCGGCGCCCATCTGCCGCAGACGGTTGAGCACGGCCACGTTGTGCAGCGGGTGGATGTCGCAGCCGATCAGCGCCGTGACCTGGCGCTGGCGGGCGCGCTGCAGCGCATCGCCGGGCAGCAGGGCGGGCTCGGGGTGGTGTTCGTCGAGGTATTCGAGGATAGCCGGGGACTGGATCAGCACCGCGCCTTCGTCAGTACGCAGCGCGGGCACGCGGCCCTGGGGGTTGATGGCGCGGTAGGCCGGCTGGCGGTGTTCGCCGCCGTCCTTGATCAGGTTGACCGGGAGCATGTGGACCTCCAGCCCCTTCAATGCCAGGGCGATGCGTACCCGGTAAGAGGAGGTGGAGCGGTAATAGGTGTAGAGGTCCATGGCGGGCTCTCGCAAGGTCACGCGCCAGTCGGGGAGGCCGCCGACGCTGTTGTTTTCATAATCTATTTACACTCTGCGTAATTTTTTCCGTGACGGCAAGCCCGACGTTGTGCCGATTGCCGGGCTTGCCACTCGATCCTCATTCGAGGTTCACGCGCTGGCGATGCTCCGCCACCGAGGCCGACCAGCCCAGCTCCTGGGTGATGCGCCGGCGCAGGCAGTCGGCGGCGTCCGGTTCACCGTGAACCACGTAGGTGTGCTTCGGCGGCTTGGGCAACTGGCGCAGCCAGTCGAGGATCTCGTCAGCATCGGCGTGGGCGGAGAGGTTCTCCAGTTGGACCACCTCGGCGCGGATGGGCACGTCCACACCGTGGATGCGCACCTTGTCGGCGCCGCCGGCGATCAGCGCGCCACGGGTGCCGCCGGCCTGGTAGCCGGACAGCAGGATGGTGTTGCGCGGGTCGGGCGCCAGGGATTTCAGGTGGTGCAGCACCCGGCCGCCGGTGGCCATGCCGCTGCCGGCGATGATCACCGAGGGCGCACGCATCTCGTCCAGGCGCTTGGATTCGTCCACCGAACGCACGATGTGCGCCACCTTGCACATGCCCAGGCAGTCCTCGGCGTTGAGCCGGTGCAGGTCGCGATAGCGCTGGTAGAGCGCGGTCACATCGGTGGCCATGGGGCTGTTGAGGTAGATCGGCAGGTCGGGGATGCGCCCGGCGCGCTTGAGCTTGTCGATCAGGTGCAGCAGCAGTTGCGCGCGGCCCACGGCGAAGGCCGGGATCACGGTGATGCCCCGGCGCAGGGCGGTGCGGCTGATCACCTCGGCCAACTGGTCCTCGGCCATCGTCGGGGTGTGGTGGCGGTTGCCGTAGGTGGACTCCACCAGCAGGTAGTCGGCGGCCTGCAGCGGCTGCGGGGGCAGCATCAGCGCATCGTCGGGGCGGCCGACATCGCCGGAGCAGCCCAGGGTGATGTCGCCGGCACGCAGCTCCACGCTGGCCGCGCCGAGAATGTGGCCGGCCGGGCGCATGGTCACCCGCAGGTCACCGAGGATGTCCACGCTGCGGTTGAAGGGCAGCGGGCGCAGCAGGCGCAGGGTGCGCTCGGCGTCTTCCTCGGTGTACAGCGGCAGCGCCGGGGCATGGCGGGAGAAGCCGTGGCGGTTGGCGAACTCGGCTTCCTCTTCCTGCAGCCGCCCGCTGTCCAGCAGGAGGATGCGCGCCAGCTCGCAGGTGGCCTCGGTGGCGTAGATCGGCCCCCGGTAGCCGGCCTTCACCAGCACCGGCAGGTAGCCGCTGTGGTCCAGGTGGGCGTGGGTCAGCACGATGGCGTCCAGGCGCTGCGGGCGCACCGGGAAGTGGTCCCAGTTGCGCTCGCGCAGTTGCTTGTAGCCCTGGAACAGCCCGCAGTCCACCAGCAGCCGTTTGCCGTTGTGGTCCAGCAGGTACTTGCTGCCGGTCACCGTCCCGGCCCCACCCAGAAAGAACAGGCGCATGGTTCTACTCCTTGTCGTCGATGCGCTGATTCTGGGGAAGCATAGGTGCTGCAAGGCTGCGCTGGATCAAGTCCGGCTCATGCTTGAAGAGTTGCGCGGATTGCTGCACGGTGCCGCCCACCATCGGGCCGCACCACACCCCAGAAAACCCGGAGACCCCATGCTGACCCTCACCCTCGGGCCGTTCGCCCTGGCGCTTTCGCACCTGCTGATCCTCGCCAGCCTGCTGCTGTCCACCCTTGTCGGCTGGTGGCTGGGCCGGCACAGCGGACACAACCCCGAGGCGGTGCTGTTCAACCTGCTGCTGGTGGCGCTGGTGGGCGCGCGCCTGGCGTTCGTCGTCGCCTATGCCGAGCACTTCCGCGAGGCCCCCTGGCAGGTGCTGGACATCCGCGACGGCGGCTTCATCGCCTGGCCCGGGGTGCTGGCGGCCCTGGCGCTGGCCGGCTGGCTGCTCTGGCGACGCCCGCCGCTGCGCCGGCCCCTGGGCGTCGCGCTGCTCAGCGGGTTGTTGCTGTGGGGCATGGGGCAGGCGCTGATGCAGGCGCTGGAGCGCGGTACCCGCCTGCCGCCGGTGGCCCTGCAGGACCGCGACGGGCGGCCGGTGCGGCTGGAGGACTACCAGGGCCAGCCGCTGGTGGTGAACCTCTGGGCCACCTGGTGCCCGCCCTGTCGCCGTGAGATGCCGGTGCTCGCCAGCGCCGCGCAAGAGCATGCCGACGTGCTCTTCCTGTTCGTCAACCAGGGTGAGGACGCCGAAACGGTTCGCCACTACCTGGCCAAGGAGGGGCTCGCCCTCGGCCATGTGCTGCTGGACGGCGGCACTCGGCTGGGGCAGCGGGTCGGCTCCCGTGCGCTGCCCACCACGCTGTTCTTCGATGCCGAGGGGCGCCAGGTCGGCAGCCACCTGGGCGAGCTGTCCCAGGCCAGCCTGGTGCAGGCACTGGGCGTGCTCAAGCGCGACGCGCCCCCCGCCAACACCGCGCCGTAGCGGCACAACGCCATTGAGTTTTCCGCCCTGAATCCGCACCATGCGCGCCGGGTTTCAAGGCCTGGTGGTCAGTGGCGATGGTGCAAGGCAGTGGACGGACCGTGGGCAGGGCAAGGGGGTGGCGCATGTTGGCGCTGGCCGCGTCATGCCTGCTGGCGTTGCTGGCTGGTGCGCTCCACGCCGATTGGGATTTCGCCCTCATCAGCCGCCGTGCCGAAGCCCTCTACGGCCCCCTCGGCCCCGGCAAGGCCCGGGTCGATGAATGGCAGGCCCTGCTGGGCCGCCTGGCCGGCGCCGACGAGAAGAAGCAGCTTGAAGAGGTGAACCGCTTCTTCAACGCCAAGCTGCGCTTCACCGACGACCTCGCCACCTGGGGCCAGGTGGACTACTGGGCCACCCCGGTGGAGGCGCTGCGCCAGGGCGCCGGCGATTGCGAGGACTACGCCATCGCCAAGTACATCAGCCTGCGCCACCTCGGCGTACCCAGCGAGAAACTGCGCATCACCTACGTCAAGGCCCTGCGCCTGAACCAGGCGCACATGGTGCTGACCTACTACGCCCGGCCCGACGCCGTGCCCCTGGTGCTGGACAACCTGGTGGGCGGCATCCTGCCGGCCAGCCAGCGCAGCGACCTGCTGCCGGTATACGCCTTCAACGCCGAGGGTCTGTGGCTAGCCGGCAAGGGCGGCAAGCAGGTGGGGGATTCCAAGCGGCTGTCACGCTGGCAGGACCTTTTGAAGAAGATGAAAGCCGAAGGCTTTCCCACGAGCGAATAGCGGAGTCCGGATGTCTCTGTTCAAACAACTGTTGATCGCCATCTGCCTGTTCCTGGTCGTCGCCTTCAGCGGCAGCTTCATGGTCAGTCTGGAAAGCTCCCGGGAGCAGTACGAGAACCAACTGCGTTCCCACGCCCAGGACGCCGCCACGGCGCTGGGCCTGTCGCTGACACCGCACATCGACGACCCGGCGATGGTGGAGCTGATGGTCAGCTCGATCTTCGACAGCGGCTATTTCGAGCGCATCCGCGTGGTCGACACCGCCACCGGCCAGGTGATGGTGGAGCGCACCGGCGTGCCGGACGCGGTGGCGGCCAACGTCCCGCAGTGGTTCGTCGCCCTGGTGGGACTGCAGTCCGCCGGAGGTGACGCCATCGTCAGCCGTGGCTGGACCCAGGCCGCGCGGGTCGAGGTGCAGAGCCACCCGATGTTCGCCATTGCCAAGCTCTGGCAGACCGCCCTGGGCACCCTCGGCTGGCTGCTGGTCTGCGGCCTGGCCAGCGCCGGCCTGGGCGCCGTGCTGTTGCGTCGCCAGCTCAGGCCGCTGGACTACATGGTCGAGCAGTCCCACGCCATCGCCCGGCGCGAGTTTCTCAGCCTGCCGCAACTGCCGCGCACCCCCGAGCTGCGCCGGGTGGTGCAGGCCATGAACCAGATGGTGGAGAAGCTCAAGGCGCTGTTCCAGGAACAGGCCGAACGCAGCGAGCGCCTGCGTGACGAGGCCTACCAGGACAGCCTCACGGGCCTCGGCAACCGCCGCTATTTCGAACTGCAACTGCAGGACCGCCTGGGCAGCGACGAGCGCGCCTGCAACGGCTACCTGCTGCTGCTGCGGGTCAACGACCTCGCCGGCCTCAACCAGCGCCTCGGTGGCCCGCGCACCGACCAGTTGCTCAAGGCCGTGGCCGAGCAGCTCAAGCGCGCCGGCGCCGGCTTCCCCCTGGCCCGCAGCCGGGGCGGCGAGTTCGTCCTGCTGGGCGCGGGGCTGACCCGCGAGGAGGCCGAGCAACTGGCCGAACGCCTCGACGCCGCGCTGGTCAGCCTGGCTGAGACCGGCGCCACCGACAGCTTGCCGGTGGCCCACATCGGCCTGGCACCCTTCGCCCCGGGCGAGGCCCAGGACGAACTGATGCGCCTGGCCGACGAGGCCCTGGCCCGCGCCGAGCGCGCAGGTGGCCAGGCCTGGGCCTGCGTCGAGCACAGCGACGCGGCGCAGGGCGGCGAAGACCGCCACACCTGGCACCGCCTGCTGGACGACGCACTCTCTGCCCGACGTTTCGAGCTGTACTTCCAGCCGGTGGTGGACAGCCGTGATCCCCAGCGCGTGCTGCACCACAAGGTGCTCTCGCGCCTGCCGGACGGGCAGGGCGGCAGCATCGCCGCCGGCCGCTTCCTGCCCTGGCTGGAGCGCTTCGGCTGGTCTGCCCGGCTCGATCTGGTGATGCTGCAGCGGGTGCTGGAGCAGATGGCTGGGCACGACCGCCCGCTGGCCCTGAACCTCTCCGGCGCGCTGCTGCGTGACCGTGCCGCCCTGGAGCGCGCCTTCGAGCTGCTGCGCCAGCACCCGCAGTTGGGGCCGCGCCTGACCCTGGAGCTGGAAGAGGACCAACTGCCCGACCAGGCCGTGCTGGAAAGCCTCACCCGGCGCCTGCGCGAACTGGGCTTCGCCCTCAGCCTGCAACACTTCGGCGGGCGCTTCAGCATGATCGGCAACCTGGCCCGCCTGGGCCTGGCCTACCTCAAAGTGGACGGCAACCACATCCGCGCCATCGACCAGGAGAACGACAAACGCCTGTTCATCGAGGCCATGCAACGCGCAGCCAACAGCATCGACCTGCCGCTGATCGCCGAGCGCGTGGAAACCGAGGGTGAACTGGCGGTGCTGCGTGAAATGGGCATCCAGGGCGTGCAGGGCCGGCTCTTCGGCGAACCGGCACCCTGGCGCGCCTGAGGCGGGTCAGGGCAGTCGCACCTGCCCCGGGCCCGTCACCTTCGCCTCCAGCGGCTTGCGGCTGGAGACGTTGCGCAGTTTGATGCGCTCGCCCAGGCGACCGTCCTCCAGCGCCTCGGCCTCCACCGAGGCATTCAACCCGCCCGCCGTCGCCAGCACCGTCACCCGCTGGCCGCGCCGGACCAGTACCGGCGGTGCCAGGTTCGCCGGGCCGATCACCTGGCCCGCGCGCAGGCTGCGCCGAGCACTCTGGCCGACCACTTCCGCCGGGTCCTGATGGAAGCCCTGGCGCAGGCGCTCCAAAGGCATGACCTTGCGTTCCAGTTGGGAGGCCTCCAGCGTCGCCCCGCGTTCGATGCTGACGCGGCTGACCAGCACCGGCAGGCGAGCACTGGCCTGGCTCACCACCACGCGCTGCCAGCCCGCCGGGCACTTCACCCGGTAGCGCTGGCGTGCCAGTGGGTCGGGCCGTGCCGCTTCCGCCGTCACTGACAGGGGCTCGCTGCACGGTGCCAGGGAATCGGTTTCTCCCAGCACCTGGCTCTCCAGGCTGTGCTCCAGCCCTTGCCAACCCTTGCTGCGCGCGAGCGCTTCGAGGTGCGTGTCCTGCTGCTGAGCGACCGCTGCCAGCGCCTGGCCAGCAGCCCCCGTCTCGGCCTGGGCGCCGGACGCGGCCAGCCCTGCCATGAGGAGGAAGAGGGCGGAAGGGCGTTTTCCCGCACGGGCGCGCGCGGCGTCGCAAAGCGGAAGGTCGGAGCGGTTCTGGTTGGCTTTCATGCTCGCTCAAGTCGTTGAAATTAAAAGAAAAAATAGAGATTTATCAGGGCCGGCACGCTTCCTGCGATAGGGCATTCGATCCCAACCGCTAGGAGGCCGAGGGCCCATGAGTATACGAATCGACGAAAGCCTGCAGGTTCACGCCCGGGCACTGGAGCTGCGCATGCAGCGCAGCGAAATCCTCTCTTCGAATCTGGCGAACGAGTCCACCCCCGGGTTTCGCGCGCGGGACTTCGACTTCGCCGAACACATGCGTCAGAGGGGCGACTACCGGCTGCCGGGCCTTGAAGACCAGGCGCCGAAGCTGAAGTACCGCGTGCCGTTCAACCCGTCGCTGGACGGCAACAGCGTGGAGCAGGGCGTGGAGCAGGCGGAGTTCTCCCGCAATGCCATGGATTTCCAGACCAGCCTGACCTTCCTGACCATGAAATTCCGAGGCCTCAAGCAGGCCATCGAGGGCCGTTGATCATGTCCTTCGATGCCATCTACCGCATTGCCGGTTCGGCGATGAACGCCCAGACCGTGCGCCTCAACACCGTGGCCAGCAACCTGGCCAACGCCGAGTCCTCCGCTGGCAGCCCCGAGGCCGTGTACCGGCCGCGCAAGCCGCTGTTCGCCGCCGTCTACGAGAACGGCGAGCTGTCCCGCCAGGCCGGGCTGGGCGGTGCACGGGTGCAGGTGCTGGATGTGATCGCCGAGCAGGGCGAGCCCCGTCGGCGCTACGAGCCGGGCAACCCGCTGGCCGACCGTGACGGCTACGTCTTCTACCCCGACGTGAACCCCATCGAGGAGATGACCGACATGCTGTCCGCCTCCCGAGGCTTCGAGACCAGCGTCGAGGTGCTGAGCCGGGTCCGGAGCATGCAACAGGGCCTGCTGCGCCTGGGAGAAGCCTGATGAGCCGCATTGACACCGACACCACCCGCCGCACCGGAGTCAGCCAGGAGGTACAGGGCAATCCCGCCTTCGACCTGCGTGACGTGGCGCAGATGGAGAACACCTTCATCACCCTGATGACCGCGCAGATCCAGAACCAGGACCCCACCAACCCTGCCGACAGCGCCCAGTACATCAACCAGTACGCCAACCTCGCCCAGGTGCGCAGCATGGCCAACCTGGCCCAACTGGCCCAGGGCAACCTGGTGCTGATGGACAACCTGCAGACCCTCACCGCCGCCGGGCTGGTGGGCCAGCAGGTGAAGGTCGCCACCGACAGCGTGACCCTGGACGGGACGGTGCTCGAGGGCGAGGTGCGGCTCGAGCACGCCTCGGGCGACACCCGCCTGACGCTGGTCAGCGAGAGCGGCGAGCGTACCGAGCTGAAGCTCGGCCCCCGACAGGCTGGGCGCGTACCGCTGCGCATCGACCCGGCGGCCCTTGGCCTGGCTGATGGCCGCTACCGCCTGGAGGTGCAGACCGACAGTGGCGAGATGCCGTCGGTGGAGTTGTCGGGCCGCGTCAATCAGGTCCGCACCGGCCCCCAGGGCCCGATCCTGGACGTTGCCGGCCTTGGCCGCGTGCCCTTCTACAGCGTCGTCGAGTTCGACGGCGCCTGATCGTTCTGCGAGAGGTAGACCATGAGTTTCAATATCGCCCTGACCGGGTTGAACGCGGTGAACCAGCACCTGAGCACCGTCAGCCACAACATTGCCAACTCCGCCACCAGCGGCTTCAAGTCCTACCGCGCCGAGTTCGCCAGCCTGTATTCCGCCGGCCAGCCCATGGGTGTGGAGGTGCAGGCCGTGACCCAGAGCATGAGCCTGCGGGGCTCCATCAACGCCAGCGGCCGCGACCTGGACCTGGCCATTGCCGGCGGTGGCTTCTTCATCACCCGTAGCGAGAGTGGAGAAACCCGCTACACCCGCGCCGGGATGTTCAGCAACGACGAGCAGGGCTACCTGGTGGCAGCGGGAGGGCGGGTCCAGGGGTATTCCGCCGATGACGCCGGTGTGCTGCAGGTGGGCGTTCTGGGTGATCTGCAGCAGAAGACCGGGAACCTGCCGGCCCAGGCCAGCAGTCGGGTGGACTTCGTGGCCAACCTCGATGCCAACGCCACACCGCCCAAGGTCACACCGTTCGACCCCGCCAATCCCGACACTTACACCTGTACCCAGACCACGCAGGTGTTCGACTCACAGGGGAAAAAGCATGCGCTGACGCAGTACTTCATCAACACCGGCAGCAACCAGTGGGACGTCCGCTACTTCGTCGACGGTGCCAGTGCCGGTGCCGCACAGCCCCTGAGCTTCACCACCAGCGGCACCCTGGCATCGCCGGTCGCCCCGGTGACCGTCACGCAGCCGCTGCCCGGTGTGGAGCCCCTGAACCTGGCCCTCAGCTATGCCGGCTCCACCCAGTTCGGCTCGCCCTTCGCCATCGGCACCAACCGCGCCGACGGCTATGCCACCGGTGAGCGCACCGGCACGGCGGTGGAGAAGGACGGCCGCATCTACGCCACCTTCAGCAATGGCCAGCGGCTGCTGCAGGGGCAGGTGGTGATGGCGAGCTTCACCAACCCCGGCGGCCTGGCCGACCAGAACGGCACCAGTTGGAGCGAGACCAGCGCCTCTGGCGCGGCCTTGCTGGGTACGCCCGGCAGCGGCCAGTTCGGAGCGCTGACGACCCGCGCCCTGGAGGGCTCCAACGTCGACCTCACCCGCGAGCTGGTGGGGTTGATGGAGGGGCAGCGCAACTACCAGGCCAACACCAAGGTGGTGAGCACCAACAAGGAACTCATCCAGGCCCTGTTCGCCGCCGTCTGAGGAAACCACCATGGATCGACTGGGCTACACGGCAATGACCGCCGCCAACCGCACGCAGGCTGCCCTGGACGTGCGCGCCAACAACCTTGCCAACGTCAGCACTCCCGGGTTCCGCGCCGACCTCGCGCGTGCCGAGGCGGTGCCGGTAGAGGGGGCCGGCTACGACAGCCGCCACCCGACGCGGCTGCAATCCAGCGGCATCGACCTGAAGCCGGGGCCGCTGATGGCCACCGGGCGCGACCTCGATCTGGCCATCCGTGGCCCCGGGTTGATCGCCGTGCAACTGGCGGATGGCCGGGAGGCCTACACCCGCCATGGCAGCCTGACCGTGGACGCCGCCGGCCGCCTCAGCCTCGGCGGGCGTCCGGTACTGGGGGAGGGTGGGCCGCTCGAACTGCCGCCCTACGACCGCCTGGCCATCGGCAGCGATGGCACGGTGTCGATCCAGCCCCGCGGCGATTACCTGATGGCCGAGGTGGGGCGTATCAAGCGTGTCGATGCCCCCCCTGCCGGCCTGCGCAAGGACGCCAGCGGCCTGCTGGTCACGCTCGATGGCAACCCGGCCGCGGCCAGTGAAACGGTGCAGCTCGCCGCAGGCTACCTGGAGGGCAGCAATGTCTCCGCCATCGAAGAGCTCACCGGCACCTTGAGCCTCAGTCGCCTGTTCGAGACCCAGGTGAAGCTGCTCAAGGCCGCTGACGATCTGGCCGCCAACGGCAATCGCATGATTCGCGGCGCCTGAGCGCGCCGCCTTACCAACAAGGAGAACCTCCATGAGTTCCGCACTCTGGGTCAGCAAGACCGGGCTCGCCGCCCAGGACACCGCCCTCGCGGCGGTGGCCAACAACCTGGCCAACGTCAACACCGTCGGTTTCAAGAGCGACCGCGTGGTGTTCGAGGACCTGTTCTACGCCATCGAGCTGCCGCCTGGCGCCCAGGCCGACCAGGTCAACACCGTGCCCTCGGGCATCCAGCTCGGCAGCGGGGTGCGCGTGGCCGGCACACAGAAAGTCTTCACCGAGGGCAGCATGCAGCCCACCGGTCAGCCCATGGACCTGGCCATCGTCGGGCCGGGTTTCTTCCAGGTGGAGTCGCCCAACGGCGAGACCTGGTACACCGAGAACGGCCAGTTGCAGCTCAATGGCGAAGGCATGCTGGTCAACGCCCAGGGGCTGCCGTTGTTGCCGGCCATCCAGTTGCCCGCCGGCGCCAGCCAATTCACCGTGAGCCGTGACGGCATCGTGACGGTCATGCTCCCCGGCTCTGCCCAGCCCACCGAACTGGGGCAGATCATGCTCGCCAACTTCACCAACCCCGGTGGCCTCGAAGCCCTGGGCGGCAACCTCTATAAGGAGACGGTCGCCAGTGGCGAGGCGGTGGAGGGCGTGCCCGGCCAGGAAGGGCTTGGCGACCTCAAGCAGAAGGTGCTCGAGGGCTCCAACGTGCAGGTGGTGGAGGCTATGGTCAGCATGATCGCCATCCAGCGCGCCTATGAGGCCAACGCCAAGGTGCTGGATGCCGCTTCCGGCATGCAGCAGTTCCTGAACCAGACCGTATGAGGTCGGTGATGCGTGTCCTGCTGCTGCTGTTGCTGCTGCTCGTGACGCTGGCTCTGGCGGGCTGCCAGAGTGCCCAGGAACTGCTGCCGGACGAGAGTTCCTCGGCCTACCAGCCCCCGGCGCTGGACTATGCACGCCCGCCGCCCACTTCCGGCGGGCTGTTCCGCGCCGGCTACGGTGGTTCGCTGTTGCGCGACAAGCGCGCCATCGGTGTCGGCGACATCGTCACCGTGGTGCTGGACGAGTCCACCCAGTCCAGCAAGAGCGCGGGCACCAGCTTCGACAAGAGTTCCTCGTTGAACATCCCGCTGCCGACCCTGCGCAATCGGATCTACAACCGTCTGAACAACCAGGCCAGCGCCGAGCGGGATTTCTCCGGCTCGGCCAAGAGCTCCCAGCAGAACACCCTGCGCGGGGCCATCGCCGTGACCGTGCACCAGGTGCTCCCCGGCGGTGTGCTGCTGGTGAAGGGCGAGAAGGCGCTGCGGCTCAACCAGGGGGACGAGTACATCCGCCTGACCGGGTTGGTGCGCATCGACGACATCGACCGCGATAACCGGGTGTCGTCTCAGCAGGTGGCCAACGCGCGGATCTCCTATGCCGGTCGCGGGGTGCTCAACGACAGCAACAGCGCCGGCTGGCTGACCCGCTTCTTCACGTCCCCTTTGTTCCCCCTCTGATGGAGTGCTCCATGCGCATCTACGCCGCCCTGTTGCTCGGCCTGCTCGGGCTCGCCTGGCAGCCCCTCGGCCGGGCTGTCCCGCTGATGGATCTGGTGGATGTCGAAGGGGTCCGTGACAACCAGTTGCTCGGCTACGGGCTGGTGGTCGGGCTCGACGGCACCGGCGACAAGAACCAGGTCAAGTTCACCAACCAGTCGGTGACCAACATGGTCAAGCAGTTCGGCGTCAACCTGCCGCCGGGAACCGATCCCAAGCTGAAGAACACCGCTGCGGTGATGGTCACCGCCAGCGTGCCGCCCGGCTACGGGCCGGGACAGACGCTGGATGTCACCGTGTCGTCCCTGGGGGATGCCAAGAGCCTGCGGGGCGGCCTGCTGCTGCTTACCCCGTTGCAGGGCATCGACGGCGAGGTCTATGCCGTGGCCCAGGGCAACCTGTTGGTGGGGGGCGTCAAGGCCGAGGGCCAGAGTGGTTCCAGCGTCACCCTGAACAGCCCCACCTCCGGGCTGATCCCCAACGGCGCGAGCCTGGAGCGCAGTATCCCCAGCGACTTCGCCGAGCGCAGCGAGGTGATGCTGAGCCTGCGCGAGCCTGGCTTCCAGAGCGTCAACCAGGTGGTGGAGTCACTCAACCAGCGCTTCGGCACCGGGACGGCCAATGCCTTGTCATCCGCCCGGGTTTCGGTGCGCGCGCCGGTGTCCCCCGGACCCAGGATGGCCTTCATGGCATTGCTTGAAGCGGTGGAGGTGGAGCCCGGGCGGACCCGGCCCAAAGTGGTCTTCAACAGCCGCACCGGCACCGTGGTGGTGGGGCAGGGCGTGCGAGTCAAGGCCGCCGCCGTGGCCCACGGCACCCTCAGCGTGACCATCAGCGAGAACCCCCAGGTCAGCCAGCCGGCGCCGCTGTCCGGTGGGCAGACCACTGTCACGCCCAACTCCGATGTGGGCGTGGAGCAACAGACCAACCCCATGTTCAAGTGGCCCGAGGGCACGACCCTGGAAAGCATCATCGACACGGTCAACCGCCTGGGCGCCACCCCCGACGACATCATGTCCATCCTCCAGGCCCTGCAGCGCGCGGGCGCGCTGAATGCCGAGCTGGTGGTGATCTGAGGAACTCCTGATGACATCGACACTCCCCCCCTCGCTGGCGTCGGCCGGCCAGGCGCTGCGTTCGACGCAGGCGCCCCGGACGCGGCTCCAGGCTGCTTCGGAGGATTTCGAAGCGCTGTTCCTGCAGCAACTGCTCAAGGAGATGCGCAAGGCTGGCGATGTGCTCTCCGAAGGCAGCCCCTTGCGCAGTCGCCAGCTCGATACGCTGCGTGATCTTCATGACGAGGCCTTGGCCCGGCACCTGGCTGGCAGCGGGCAGGCGGGTATCGCCGAGCTGCTGGTCTCGCAACTGGGCGGCGACCCGCCCGACCCGGCGCGCCGGCCTGCGGCACCGCTGGAACGGCTGCCGGCCCCGGTAGCCAGGCCCGTCCACCCTGTCCCGCGTCGGACGCTGGGGGAGTGGTTGGGGGGCGCCGCCGACCTGGTGGCGGGGGTGGCTGCACCCTTGTCGCCGCTGGTTCGAGGCGCTGTCGCGTTCCGTTCGCTGGTGAGCAGTGTGGTCCGCCATGAGTCGGCCGGTGATGCGCGCGCGGTTTCGGCCAAGGGGGCGCTGGGCCTGATGCAACTGATGCCGGGCACTGCCCGGGACATGGCACAGGCCCTGGGGCTGCCATTCGACCTGCAACGGCTGCTGGATGATCCCGACTACAACCTGCGCCTGGGCAGTGCCTACCTGGAGCAGTTGCTGGAGCGCTACGACCAGCAGCCGGCCCTGGCACTGGCTGCTTACAACGCAGGCCCCGGGCGGGTGGATGAGTGGCTGTCGAGCGTCGGTGATCCGCGTCGGGGCGAACTCTCCGTCGAAGCCTGGGTCGACGCCATTCCCTATGCGGAAACCCGTGCCTATACCCGGGGCATCCTCCGCGACCTTAACCGCGCGTCCCCGCCGGTCGCCCCTTCTCCCTCACGGGGCGGCCTGCCGTCCCAATCAGGGGCCTTCGCCCCCAGCATCCGACCCCGGCATGAGGAGAACGACGCGTGAGTCTGATCAGCCAGATCGCCCTGACCGGCCTGCAGGCGAGCCAGATCGCCCTGGCCACCACCGCGCAGAACACGGCCAATCGCAATACCGCCGGCTACAGCCGCCTTCATGCCGTGCTGCAGTCGCGCATGGGGCCGGTGGCCGGACAGGGAGGTGGCGTCGACGTGGCCGCCATCCGTCGCATCGCCGATGGGTTCCAGAACCAGCAACTGTGGCGCGCTGGTGCCGAGCAGCAGTTACATGCCGGCGCGCGGCCCTACTTCCAGGCCGTTGAGAGCCTGGTGGCAGGCGAAGGCACCAGCATCAGCACAGGGCTCGATCGGTTTTTCGGTGCCGTCAGCGAGGCCAGTGCCACACCCTCGTCCCAGGCCCTGCGCCAGCAACTGCTGGTCGAGGCGGGTAACCTGGCACAGCGCTTCAACAGCCTTTCCAGTGGCTTGCAGAACCAGCTCGACGGTCTGATGGGGCAGCGGGAGGCGCTGGTGACGGACATCAACGGAATCACGGCCAACCTGGCGCTGTTGAACCGCCGCATCATCGAGACGAAGGCACTCGGCGGTGACGTGGCCACCCTGCAGGACCACCGCGACGAAGTGGTCAAGGCTCTCGGTCAGCACGTCCAGTTACGCACCCTGGAAACCCCGGACGGTGCCTACGACATCACCCTGGCCAGCGGTCAGCCGCTGGTGATCGGTGATACCGCGAGCCACCTGGAAGTGGTTCGCGACGCTGACAACCAGCAGCACATCGAGCTGCAGTTCGCCGGCACCCGCGCCGGCCTGTCCCCCAAGGGGCTCGGTGGCACCCTGGGAGCGTTGCATGTCACCGAAACACAGTTGCTGCGCCCTAACCAGGCGCTGCTGCGGGAGATGGCCGGGCAGTTCGCCGAGCAGGTCAACGACGTGCTGGCTGACGGCTTCGACCGCCAGGGCAACCCGGGCCAGGCGCTGTTCCGCTTCGAGCCGGGCAGCGTCAGCCAATTGCTCACGTTGACGGGCATCGGGCCTGACCAGTTGGCCTTCTCCGATGCTCCCGGCGAGGCCGGCAACAACCGCACGCTGCTCGCGCTGTACGAGGTGCGTCGGCAGCCTGTTGTCCTGGGGGGCTCGCCCACCACCTTCCACGACGCCTATGCCGGCCTGGTCGGCCAGGTGGCCAGCGCCAGCCGGCAGAACCAGGACGACCTCGCCGCCGCGACCGAAGTCACCCGCCAGGCCCAGGCGTTGCGCGATGGCACCAGTGCGGTCAATGGCGACGAAGAGGCGGCCAACCTGATCGCCTACCAGCAGGCCTACCAGGCCAACATGAAGGTGATCGCCACCGCCAACACCCTGTTCGACGCCATGCTGGCGAGCTTCTGAGGACCTGCCATGCGCATCACCAATGTCCAGACCAGAGCCCTGATGAGCGAGGCACTCAACCGCAATGGCCTCGAGATCGGCCGGCTGATGCAGCAGATGAGCACCAACCAGCGCCTGCTGCAGCCGTCCGATGACCCCATCGCCAGCATCCGCCTGATGCGCAATGCGCGGGAGCAGGCGAGCCTGGCTCAGTACCACATCAACATCGACAGCGTGTCGTCGAGCCTCTCGGCCCAGGAAACCCAACTGCGGTCGGTTTCCAACGCCATGATCAGCGTGCGCGACATGCTGCTCTGGGCGCGCAATGGCACCCATTCGGAGCAGGACCTGGGCGCCATCGCCGGGGAGATGAAGAACCTCGAAGGCCTCATGGCCAACCTGCTCAACAGCCGCAACGAGGACGGGCGTTACCTGTTCTCCGGCACCCTTGTCGACCAGCCGGCCCTGCTGCAGGACCCCGCCACCGGCCAGTACCGGGCCGGTGGCAACGCCAGCATCCGCCAGGCAACGGTGGGCAACGAGGTGCTGATCGACGAGAACGTCACCCTGCTGGGCATGCTCGGCCCCGATCTCAAGGTGCTCAACGATCTGCACGCGCTGGGCAAGGCCTTCCTGGCTCCTGGCATGCAGAGCGGTGACCCGGCCCTGGTGAAGCAGATCGGGGAGCTGCTCGATGTACTGGACACCAGCCACGACGGCGTGCTCGCTGCCATCACCGAGCTGGGCGGCCGACAAGGCACGCTGAGCCTGCTGACCCAGGCCAACGAGGAGCGCTCGCTGGTCAACAAGCAACTTGAGTACGACCTGTCGCACCTGGACTACCCCAGCGCACTGCTGGACCTGGAGAACTACAAGGTCACCATCAAGGCCAGCCAGAAAACCTTCCTGGCCATCCAGGACCTTTCGCTGTTCAACCTGCTCTGATAACGAGACCGCCCGATGAAGGTCGATCCCCCGAAGTTGTCACCCACCCTCACGCCGCCGCCTCGGGAGCGCCAACAGACGGCAGTGGCCCAGCCCGCTGTCGCACCGGCAGCGGTGTCGCCGGAGCGGCCGAGCATCCGTGGCAAAGCTCAGCGCTCACCCAGCCAGCCGCCCGCGTTCAACCTGCAGTTGAACCAGCAACTGAGCCAGATGCAGGCCACCGAACACTACCTGGGGGAACTGGTAGGGCATCTGGAGCAACTCAAGCTCAACCTGGGGCGAGAACTGGCGTCTTCGCTGCCGTCCGACCGCGAGACCTTGCGCGAGACCATCCGCGACGTGAATGCGCTGCTGCGGAGGCGGGGCGCACGCACGGGGCAGTCCCTGGACGCCGACCTGCGCTTGCGACTGGGGGAGCCGGTACGTAGCCGCTTCCGCCTGGAGGGGCTGGATTCCCTGGAGGCCATCCAGGCCGCCGGTCGCGAGACCCTGGTGTTCAGCTTCTCCCGTCAGCCGGGCGAAGCCCTGGCGGTGGTGCTCGATGAAGGGCTTGCGCCGGAACAGGTGCTCCGGCGCTTCAATCAGGGGCTCGGCCCTGCCGGGTTGCGGGCTGAACTCGATAGCGAGGGCAGCCTGCGCTTCAGTGCCAGCGAAACCCAGTGGCAGGTGTTGCAGGACCAACTGCAGGTGCAGGGGGAGGGTGGCCTGTTTCCACGAGCCCGGCGCAGCCTGGCCGGTCATGAGGAAGGCTGGCAGTCCCTGGCCGAACCAGACGGGCAGGGCCACCGCGAACTGCGCAGTCTGCTCGACACGGTGCTGGGCATACTGGAACGCATCGAGCGCCTGCGGGACCAACTGGCCAAGCGCCAGGACGGGATTCGCCAGTTCCTGGCCCATGCCGAGACCCGCAACGAGCGCCAGTGGGCCCAGTCATTCGCCCGCTCCCTGTTCGACCTCATGAGCCGAGGCTCCGACTCCTACGGGGCTGTGGCCCAGGCGGTCGTTGCCCAGGCCCAGCTCTCACGCTTCACCGTGGTCAGCCTGCTGGCCTGATGTCCCGCCTTGCCCGCCCCGGTGTTTGAGCCGCGCCGGGTGCGGGATTTTTTATCGCAGGGACACGGCTGCCAGGATGGAGCCCCCGCCACCCCGCCACCCTGCTGTCTTTGCTGCATAACCCACCCCCGCCGCCATATACGCGCTCATAGGCCAGGTTGCGACGGTCGACGACATCAATGCGCTCTACCCAGACCTCCATAGGCCGTGGCGCGCCTGCGCCGATGTGCCAGGTGGGATAGGGCCGGCGTGGGGCGTTGCCGGCACAGCCGTTCAGCGGTACTTCGAACTTCACTGCCGCTTCATGCCAGGCGTCGGGCCACTTTCGACAGGTTGTCGTAAACCTTGCGATCCAAGGCCCGGGCGGCCATCCCGCGCTCGTTGGGCACCATGCCCCGTTCATGCGTGGGCTGGGCCGCGCGCCAGGCGATGGGCCTGAGATGGCCGTCGCCAGACAGGCCCCACCTCATGAGGCGGTCGGCTTGCTTCAAGGTCCGTTGTCAGGCCGGGCTGTGCTCCAGGGAGCGCCGGGGCGTGACCAGGGTGACTTCCGGTTGCGTGAGCAACGGTCTGTCCAGTGCAACTGGGAGGACGGAGCCTGACCGTTTGCATCAAGGCGATTTCCTCAGGGGCTTCCGGGCATGTGGTAGGCAAGGGCGCTTTTTCTTCACCTTGCAGCCTCTGGCGATTCAGAAAAGAAGGGCTTCGCGCTCACTCCCTGGGTGATCGCTTCATAGCGCCTGGATGGGAAGAGGGCGGAAGTGGACGTTCCGCCAGGTCGTTGTCCGGCTTTGTCATGCCTTCCCCCCTGAAACGCTGGAGGCCTTGTGCTCCGTGGCTTTCAGGGGTTGGCATCAGCCTTGCTCTAGTGCTGGTCACCCTTGCCAGTTCAATGGAGCAGACCAATGAATATCGATTCCGACTACGCCCGCCAGGAGGCCCTCAAGTTGGCCACGCTGGGCATCCAAGCGGCCCAGTCGCGAGCCACTCGCAGCCAGAGGGCCTATCGCGCCCAAGGGGATGCACTGGCGAATCTCGACAAGGCCTTGCGCACCTTCAGTACGGCGATCCGCGAGTTCAAGGGCGAATCCCGCCCGGTCCTCACCAATGAGGCGGTGTTCAGCCAGGAAGGACGCGCCAGCGCCACGATCGGGGCCAACGCCAGCAGCGGGCGCTACAGCTTTTTCGTTGAGCGTCTGGCCAGTACGCATCAACTGGCCCTGGAAGGGTTGACGGCTGAGGGCATCGGCACCCAGGGGGTGCTGACCCTGGAGCAGGGTGGCAAGTCCTACAGCCTCGACCTGGCCACGGTGGACCGAGATGGCGATGGCCTCAACAGCCCCGATGAGTTGCAGCAGGCGCTGACCACGACCCTTGCCGCGAGTGGCATCAGCACCGCGCTGGTCCGTGCCGATGGCAAGTTGTCCCTGATGGTCAGCGCCCGGGAAAGTGGCGCTGCCCAGGCGGTGTCGCTTTCCCTGCAGGGGGGCTCCGGAACGGCCCTGGCTTCGGCTGTGGCCGCTCCGCGTGTGCTCTCCCAGGCGCTGGATGCACAGGTCCGCCTGGGCGGTGAGGACGGCTTGTTGCTGACCCGCCCGAGCAATCACTTCGAGGATGTCGTGGAGGGGCTTTCGCTGACCTTCAGCCAGGTGCATCGGCCCGGAGAAAGCCCTTTGCAGGTCACCGTCCGCCGGGACGAAAAGGGCACCCGGGAGCGCGTCCAGGGGTTCGTCGATGCCGTCAACAGCTTGCTGGGCAGCTTCGACAGCCTGACGGCCAGTGGTGGAAACGATGGCAGTGTGCGGGGCCCACTGGCCGGCGACGCCACGGTCCGCAGCATCGAAGGGCGCATCAATGCGCTGCTGCGTAACGGCTTCGGTGGCCGGAGCCTGGTGGATTTCGGCATCAGTGCCGACCGCAACGGCAAGCTCACCCTGAACAGCACGCGACTGGAGAAGGCCTTGTCCGAGCAGCCCGACGAGCTGGACAAGCTGTTTCGCGAGCCCGGCCGGCTGGTGGACAGCCTGGAGCGCAGCCTTACGCCCTACACCGGCAGCACCGGCTTGCTGAAGAGCCGCCGCGAGGCCGTCGCCAGCAACCTGCGCCGCATGGACGGGGTTCTGGAAGGGGTGCAACGGCAGTTCGACACCCTCTATCAGCGCTACCTGCGGCAGTACTCGGCACTGGTGCAAGCCAGTTCGTCGATGCAGGGGACCGGAGGGCTGTTCGAATGAACGGATTCGACCTGGACGACAGCTACGGTGGCTACCGCACCGTGGACCTCGAAGCCCGCACGGCGGCGGCCGCGCCCTACGAACTGGTGCTGGTGCTGTTCGACGGCCTGCTGGACGAACTGGCCCGCGCACGTGGCCACATCGAGGCGCGCCAGTATCAACAGAAGGGCCAGTCCCTGGAGAAGTGCCTGAACATCCTCAACGGCCTGTCCAGCGCCCTCGACTACGAAGGCGGTGGCGAACTGGTAGAGGGGCTCGCGCGACTCTACGACTACTGCATTTACCGCCTTGCCGACGTCAGCGTGACCCTCTCTCTGGAGGGGCTGGATGAAGTGGTGTGCCTGCTCGGCGTGCTGCGTGAAGGCTGGGAGGGTGTGAATGCCGCTCGCCACTGAACACCGCCGCCTCGCCGCCCTGGCCGACCGCATGGTGCAGGTGCTCAGCATTCGTCAGTGGGACGCCCTGGCGCCCCTGGATGCGGAAATTGCCGCCTGCCTCATCAGGCTACGGCGCCTGGGCCACGCCGGAGTCGGCGACTGCCTGGTGTGCCGGCGCATGCAGCGGCTGCACCAGCAGGCACAGCGTGAATGCGCTGCCGCCCTGCGCCATCTGGAACGGCAACTGAGCCATGACCTGGACGCTGCCGAAGGGCGCCATGCCTACCTGACCAACGACTGCCAAACCGGAGCTTGAACCCATGGATATCAACCTTCTGGTGCCGCCCCCTGCGGGCGCGGCGCAACCCTCCGTCTTGCCGGCTGTTGCCCAGCCGGCCGGTGAAACTCCCGTGACCGCAGAGGTGTGGGACCCGATCCTGGCGGCGCTCGGCCCGTCCGAAGCGTCGGTGCAGCCGGCGCCGACCCTGCCTGGGGTAGAGCGCGAAGAGGATGCTGTCGAGTTCGTCGACGCTGCCTTTTTGCTGGCCCTGCTCCAGGGGCAGCGGACCCAGGGTGCAAACCTGCAGGCTCCCCCAGTACGGGCACAGGCCGCACGGGTGGACGATGCCCTGGCAGAACGCTTGTCGCTGTCGCGCCGGCGTGTCGCGGCAGCAGTGGAAGCCGCATCTGCACTGCCCGATAGGCCCGAGCAGAGAGTTGGGCTCAAGCCGGAGCCGCTCGCCATCGAGCGGGCGGATACCCCCGGACGTACGCCAGCCACTGAGACGGTGCTGCGCGAGCCGCTCCCCGAGCCGCTCCGGCTTGCGCCTCAGGTCGCAAGCCCACTCCAGGTAGCCGATGCCCAGCCGGAACGCCCACTGGAGCGCACGCTGCACCTGGCCGGACCCCAGGCGCGCTGGGGGGAGCAGATGCTCCAGGCCTTGCGTGAGAGTGTGGAGCTGCAACTTGGCCAGCGCAGCCAGAGCGCACGGCTGCGGCTGGAGCCGGCCGAACTGGGCAGCCTGGATATCGTCCTGCGCCAGGAGGGGGGGCAGCTCAGCGTGCAGATCGCCGCATCCCAGGGGGATGTCGCGCGCCTGCTGCAACAGGGCAGCGAGCGCTTGCGCATGGACCTGGCCGGCCAGCAGGGCCTGCCGGTCAGCGTCTCGGTGTTCGCCGAAGGCGGTTTCAGCCAATCCGATCGCGATCGACGTGGGCGCGACGAAGCCGCCCATGCGCTGGCGATCCACGCCAATCCCCTCGACACCCATCGCCAGGACTCCCGCCAACCCGGCCGGGACGATGTGCTGGCCACCGTCTGATTCCATGAGAGAGGTCCCATGTCCACCAATCGTTTGATCCTGCTGGTCTGCGTGCTCAACGTCCTGGCCGTTGCCGCTGGTGTCGCTGTTAACCATTGGTTGCTGCAGTCGGCCCTCGTTTCACAAAAGCCGGGCGCCGAGTCGCGCAAAGCCAACAACAAGAAGAAGGCCGAGCCCTCTGTCGAGTTCGTCTTCCTGCCGGTGGAAAAAATCATCCTCAGCCTCCCTGGACGCGACCGTGAGTACTACTTCGTGCTCGATGTGGTGCTCCAGGGCCCGGCCGGTACCGACAAGAAAAAGCTCGAGCAGGTGGTGCCGATGGTCCGCAGCTCGGTCGCTGCCAACCTATCCAGCCTGCAGGCCGACGAGCTTCGCGCGCTGGGCTTCGAGGCCCTGCGCCAACGCCTCGTGGAAGGGCTCAACGCTGATTTCGCTACGCAGAATGCAGCCAAGCCTTTCGACAACCTGCTGATCAGCAAGCTGATTGCCCAATGAGGTCGCCCCATGCATGCCACCCTTCCGCTCGATAACGACAACACCGATTTCACCGTCAGTTCGCGACGCCACTCCCCGGAAGCGGAGCAACGCTGGCTGTTGCAGTACCTGCCGCTGGTCAAGCGCATCGTTCGCCAACTCGCTCTGCAGGCCAGCCAGGTGATGGACCGCGAAGACATGGAACAGATCGGTCTGATGGGGCTGCTGGAAGGGCTGCGCCGCTACGGCGAACCCGATGCCCAGTTCCCCCGGTTTGCCGCCCTGCGTATCCGTGGCGCGATCCTCGATGAGCTGCGGCGCCTGGACTGGCGTCCGCGCCAACTGCGGCAGCAGACCCACCGGATACGGGACACCATCCGCGCCCTGGCCCGGCAGTTGGGGCGGGTGCCCCGGGAGGCAGAGATCCTCGCTGCCACCGGAATGGACATCTCCGCCTACCAGGAACACCTGCGGGCGGAGTGCGGCGAGGCCATCGAGAGCCTGGACGTGTTGCTGCAGGAGCAGCACCTGCAATTCGCCGGCGAGACGCCGGGGCCGGAGGCGCGCGTGCTGCAGGAGCGCCTGCTGACTCAGGCGCTGGCCCAACTCAGCGAGCGTGAGCGCCTGGTGCTGACCCTCTACTACCAGCAGGACCTGAGCCTGAAGGAAATCGCCCTGGTGCTGGAGGTCACGGATGCCCGTGTCTGCCAGCTCGTCAAGCAGGCACTCGGCCGTGCCTGCCAATTCCTCACTGAAGCGGCCTAGGTCACGACCATGCAGAAAGTAATCGGAAGTCTGATCATCGTGGCCTGTGTGCTGGGGGGCTATGCCATGGCCCATGGCGACATGCGTACCCTCTGGCAGCCGGCGGAGATGGTGATCATTCTCGGCGCTGCGCTGGGTGCGCTGATCGTCGCCAACCCCAAGGAGGTGTTGGTGGAGATGGTCTCCCAGTTGAAAACGGTGTTTGTCCAGGGCGCGCGGGGCGAGGAGTTCCAGCGCCAACTGCTGATGCTGCTCTACGAACTGCTGGAGATGGTGGATGCCGGCGGCCTGAAGGTGCTCGACGAGCACATCGAGGACCCGGAGCAAAGTGAGCTGTTCGCCCGCTACCCACTGATCCTGCGGGAGGAGCACCTGATGTTCTTCATCGCTGACAACTTCCGCCTGATGGCCATGGGCAAGATCAGCGCCCATGAGCTGGAGGGCTTCCTGGAGCAGGAGCTGGAGGCGATGGAGCACGCACTGCTGCAGCCTTCCAAGTCGCTGCACAAGGTGGGGGAGGCGATGCCGGGCTTCGGCATCCTCGCGGCGATCATGGGGATCATCATCACCATGGGCAGCATCGGCGGCTCGGTGGCCGATATCGGCAACCACGTTGCCGCCGCCCTGGTGGGCACCTTCCTCGGCATCTTCTTCTGCTACTGCCTGATGGACCCGCTGAGCAATGCCATGGGCCAGCGGGTGAAGACCGAACTGTCGGCGTTGGAATGCGTGCGCACCACCCTGGTCGCTCATGTGGCCGGCAAGCCCACGCTGTTGGCGGTGGACGCCGGGCGCAAGCTCATCGAGCAGGACGTGAAGCCGCCGTTCAAGCAACTGGAGACCTGGGTCAACCAGTATGAAGAGGAGCGCAATCAAGCATGAGCCGCAATGCCAAGAAGGCCGACGGCCATGAGGTGATCATCAAGCGCAAGGGCAAGAAGGGGCGCCACGACGAGCACAGTGGTGCCTGGAAGGTGGCCTTTGCGGACTTCACCCTGGCGATGATGGCGTTGTTCATGGTGCTGTGGATCGTTCAGCCTCAGGCCCGCTCGCAGAGCCCCAGTGCAGGCGACCTGATGCTCAATCCCATCATTGACGGCGGTGTCGGCGTGTTCGATGGCACCAGCCGGCTGCCGCTGGACCTGGAGGGGCGCCCAGCGTCCCAGGCACCTCGCCGCGAGACGGCGGACAAGCCCGAACAAGCACCCGCCCGCAAGGCTGAGGCAACGCCGGTCGAACGCACCGCCGAGCGCGACCACAAGGAGCCCGGGGACGCTCCGCAGTCGTTCCGAACGGTCGAAGATCTGGAGCGCCTGGCGCAGGTGATCCGCGATATGGCCAGCCAGGTGGGCGCCCTGGCGAACATCGAGGTGGAGGTGGTGCCCCAGGGGCTTCGCATCGTCATCCATGACGATCAGCAGCGCGCGATGTTCGCTCGGGGCAGCGCGCGCCTGGAGCCTCACTTCCTCGATCTCCTGACTGCCCTGGCGAAGGTTCTGGTGGGGGTGGAGAATCGCGTGATCATCAGCGGCCACACCGATGCCGTGCCCTATCGGCAGCCCGGTTATGACAATTGGCACCTGTCAGGAGACCGCGCCCTCCAGGCGCGCAATGCGCTCATGGCCGGCGGGCTGCCCGTGCAGCGCCTGCTGCAGGTTTCGGCCCAGGCCGATGTGATGCCGGTACGCCCGGAGGACCCAGAGGATGGCGCCAATCGTCGTATCGAAGTCCTGCTGCTGACCGAGCACGCCGAGCGGTTGTACCGGGAACTTTTCGGGGACGGCTACGCACAGGCGCGCATGAGTGCCGAGGGGGTGCGCTTTCAGGGGCCGGCCAACCCCTGAACGGAGGAGGCGACTGCCGGCGGTGATGGCTGGCCCGGGAAGGGGCAGATCACTCGGTGGGTCTCGATACCGTAGTAGCACCCTGCGACCGGCATGACATGCACCCGGGCGCCCGGCTGGGTGTGGCGCAGCAGGGTGTAGGCCAACTGGCCGTCCACCGCATGGGGGTCGCCGGCTACCCCGCCATGCTCCACCTGCACCTCGATTTCCCCCAACAGGCCTACCTCCACACGCCCGGCGACCACCAGGACGCCGGTGTCGTCCTGCTTGATCGTCGAATAGAAGCGACCGTCGTGCAGCATCGAGGTGTGGGCGATGGGCAGCACCCGACCATCGGCCAGCACGGCTTCGCCCTGGACCTTGTAGCAGGCCGTGCCAGGCAGTACGGGCTGACGCTGCCAGGCGGCCATTCCCGCTGCTGCGAGCAGGCTCAGCGCCAGCAGGGGCAGGGCCTGGCGCAGCGTGCGGTCAGCGTGCCGGATCATTCAAGGCACCTCCGCCACTGCACATCGGCAACCTGCCCGACCTGATCCTCATGGATCATCAGCCAGTTCGCCCTGCCGTCGGGTTGCAGGCAGATCACCTCATAGAAGTGCGAGCTGCTGTACATCAGCAGTTCGGCCGGGCGGGTCGCCACGCGTTCGAGCTGGCTGCGCAAGAGCAGGGCGTTGCGTTTGAGCTCGGCCATCTGACGCGGGCTGCCCTCCACCAGCAGGAGGTTCAACTGACCCAGGCGCAGCTTCTCCGTGACCATCTTGCGTTGCTCGTGCGGCTTATAGACCTGTACCGCACCGACCAATGTCAGTCCCAGCACGCTCGCTCCCACTGCCAGACTCAATCGCTGCTTCCAGCCTCCGGCGACAGGCCGGCCGAATCTCCTGGAGGGGGATGGGTCAGGCAGGGAGGGCGCGGGGTCTTCCAGGGGGGGCGTGATCAGCGCCGTCGAGACGGCCGCGGGTACGCCGGGCTCCTCAGAGGGTGTCGTATCGGCGTCGTGCACGATCTGCAGCAGGTAGCCGGGGTTGAACATGTAGCCCCGGCGGGGCAGCGTCTGGATGATCTCGCGCTGCCGTTCGTCATGCAGCAGCTGGCGCAGGGTGTAGATCTGCTGGTTGAGACTGCCCTGGCTCACCACACGGTCATGCCAGGCGTATTGCAGCAGTTCGTCGCGGGATACCACTTCACCAGGGGATTGCAGTAAGCGTTCCAGCACGCGACTTCCGGAAAAGCCCAGCTCGATCCGTTCCTCCTGGTCGGCCTGGATCAGCGAGAGCTGAAAGCGCAGCGGCTGGAAGCAAATCTGGCAGTCTTTACGACCTGTTCGTAAGTAGATGCAAGGCATAGGTTCTCCACTCATTTTTATTGTTCTATCCATGGGTAGGTAGAATCTGACATCTCGGTCGGAACTGCTCAGGATTGCCGCGATGAGGGTGGAATTATTGACTGTTTGATCAGGTATTTGTGATGCGGGATTATTCCCCGTGGTTGTGGAAATTTCTTATTGATCGGTAGGAATTGAAATTTAGTTCCACGTATAGAGGAAAGTGATGACCAGCCCAGGCGTTTATTGCTCATTGCCTGGCTGATCTGTTGCTGGGCGAGGGGGCAGGGGAGCCCAGCCCTGGGAGGCGGGAAGCGCGTTGGCAGGCCGTTGAACGAACGTGGATGAGGCAGCCGATACAAGGTGAAGACGGCCGGAGTATCGCAGTTCATGTGGAGTGGGTAAGCATTTTTGAGCGCGCGTTCAGCGCCGCTGCAGCCACGTAACGGGTTCTTCATAAACCAGTTTGGTGGTGGTTTTGGGGGCAGTGCCGTACCCCGGGCAGGTGCTTACGAATGCTTGGAAATCAGGCGTGATCAGTTTGCTTTGTATGTTGTAGGTTTTTTCTATTTATAAGCAGATCTGCAGGAAAGTCTGTTGGTTCGACTCTGGTTATCGCCTCAACCTCTCGCCTGCGCAGTAGGAGGGGCATGAGCCCTGCCTGGCTTGGCGAGCGGTCGGCAGAGCCCGTCAGCCAAAAAAAA